>CAZLDA010000008.1:0-18093 GCA_964557875.1 uncultured Pseudomonadales bacterium
CCAGGGCGTAGTGCGGGTGATCGGCAAGGGTGGACGCGAACGCCTGGTGCCGATCGGCGACGAGGCGCTCGCGTGGTTGGCGCGATATGTCGCCGAAGGACGCCCGGCGTTGATGCGCGGCGCCCCGAACGACCTGTTGTTCCCGAGCCTGCGCGGCCGCGAAATGACGCGGCAGACGTTCTGGCACGCGATCAAGAAATACGTCGCACGGGCCGGTATCGTGCGCAATGTCTCACCGCACACATTGCGGCACGCATTTGCGACGCATTTGATCAATCATGGAGCCGACCTGCGCGCGGTACAGATGATGCTCGGACACGCTGACTTGAGTACCACCCAGATCTATACGCATGTTGCGCAGAGTCGCCTGAAAGCAGTACACGCGGCGCATCATCCTCGCGGGTGACTCATGAGGAAGCTGTAGTCGACAACCGCGCGATCGCGAGCCGAATGAGAGACCGTCAACCGAAGGAAAATGAGGTGACCAAATGGAATTGCGTTCCTACGTTGCGATTGGCGTAGTCGCAATCACCATCCTGTGCGGAGAGGTGATGTCGGCCGCAGCGCCCACTGCGCAGAATGCGAGCGATGCGGTCCTCGCGAAGCTGAAGGCACTGCGACCCGATCTGCCGATCGAATCCGCGTCAGCCGCGCCGATTCCTGGAATGATCGCGATCGAACTCGCCGGCGGTTCGGTGTTGTACGCGTCGAACGACGGCCGCTATCTGATCGCGGGCGATCTGTTCGAGATGGGTGAAACGCTGGTCAACGTCTCCGAGCAGGCGCGCGACGTGAAGCGAAAAGAACTCATTGCCGGAGTGTCCACCGGCGACATGACGATCTATCCGGCGCAAGGCAAACGTAAAGCAATCATCACCGTGTTCACCGACGTCGACTGCGGTTACTGCCGCAAGCTGCACCAGGAAGTGCCGCAGATGAACAAGATGGGTGTTGAGGTGCGATACCTGGCGTATCCGCGCGCGGGTGTCGGCTCGCCGGGTTACGACAAACTCGTCACCGCGTGGTGTTCCGCGAATCGTCAGGCCGCCATCACTCGCATGAAGCGTGGCGAAGATCTGCCGCCGAAGACGTGCGAGAACCCCGTGGCGCAGCAATACGAACTCGGGCATCTGGCCGGCTTGACCGGTACGCCGTCGATCGTGCTGGAAGACGGACGTATGGTCGGCGGTTACGTGAGCGCCACTCAATTGAGCGAGATGCTCGGAATCTGACGAGTCTCATGAGACGCGACGAGACGTCGCGGCGCTCTTCTACGTTCAGCAACAACGCGTCGACGCGTCGCGTTGACTTCGCCAAGTCGACTCGATAGCTTTCCCGCTCCTTTCGATCCCATCAATCCTTTATTTAACGGGGATTCCAACGGTGCAGCCGCTGCGTATCGGCCTGTGTGGTATCGGCACCGTCGGCCAAGGTGTGCTCGCGTTGCTCGCTGCGAATGGAGCAGCGATCGCAAGGCAAGCCGGGCGACCGATCGAAGTAGTGCGGATTGCAAGCCGCACGCCGAAACCCTCCGTCATTCCGAAAGGTGTGCCGTTCACCACCGACGTTGCCGACGTCGTTGCGGACCCTAACGTCGACGTCGTTGTGGAGACAATCGGTGGAGTCGACGCAGCAGGTCGACTGTTTCAGCAATGCATCGAAGCAAAGAAGAACATAGTCACCGCCAACAAGGCACTGATTGCGATACGCGGTGCGAGTTTGCTGCCGGCTGCCCAGAAGGCGGGTATCTGTGTCGGATTCGAAGCCGCGGTCGCCGGCGGCATTCCCATCATCAAGGCGCTGCGTGAAGGGCTCGCCGGCAATGCCATCAACTGGATCGCCGGAATCATCAACGGTACGTCGAACTACATTCTCACTCAGATGGCTGGAGGTCACGACTTTGCTGAGGCGCTGGCCGATGCGCAGGCGCTTGGCTATGCGGAAGCCGATCCGACGTTCGACGTCGAAGGAATCGACGCCGCTCACAAGCTCGCTATTCTGGCGGCGCTCGCGTTCGGTATCCGTCTCGATCCAAACAACGTGTATACGGAAGGCATCAGCCGCATCGGCGTCGAAGACCTCGACTACGCCGCGGCGCTCGGCTATCGGATCAAACATCTCGGCATTGCACGACGCAGTGAAGCCGGCATCGAAATGCGCGTGCACCCGACGTTGATTCCGGAACGCCGTCTCATCGCAAAAGTGGACGGCGTGATGAATGCGGTGGTCGTGAACAGCGACGCGGTCGGTTCGTCGTTGTACTACGGTCCGGGCGCGGGCGCGGGGCCGACGGCATCCGCCGTGTTGGCCGACCTGATCGATATCGCACGCGGCAATGCCGTCGACGTTCCGGCCGACACCGGCGTCGATGCGCTGCCGATTTCGCAGGTAACGACGGCGTATTACCTGCGGATTCCTGCGGTGGATCAGCCCGGCGTGCTCGCAAAGGTTGCGCAGATTCTCTCTGTGAACGGCATCAGCATCGAAGCGGTGATTCAACGTGAGCACGCGATCCGTTCGACAGGTGCAGTGCCGTGGGTGCCGGTCATCATCCTCACGCACCGGGTGGTCGAACGCGCCATGGACGCGGCGGTAGCCGCGATTCAGAGCCTCGACGAGGTGGTGGATCCGATCACGCGCATCCGCGTCGAAACGCTGGACGAGCATGCCTGAGTCTCGGCCGGCGGCCGCAGCCGGCGCACAGCGTCGAATCGTGGAGCGTCCTGCACCCGAAATCGGCTCCGAACTCGCCAAGTCGCTGTCGCCACGGATGGCGAAGATCTACAGCGCGCGCGGCATCGATTCGATGAATCAACTCGATCTCACACTGGGCGCGTTGCTGCTGCCGCGTGAACTCGATGGCGCTGCGCACGCGGCAGGGTTGCTGGCCGATGCGGTAACCGCAGGGCGCCATATCCGGTTCGTTGGCGATTTCGATGCGGATGGTGCGACATCGAGCGCGGTCGGTGTCGCTGCTTTGCGGGCGATGGGCTGCGCGCGTGTGAGTTTCATCGTGCCGAACCGATTCGAATTCGGCTACGGCCTCACGCCCGAGATCGTCGCGATCGCGATGGCCGACAAACCCGACGTACTGGTGACGGTCGACAACGGTATTTCCAGTGTCGAAGGTGTGCGCGCGGCGCGCGCTGCCGGTGCAACCGTAATCATCACCGATCATCATTTACCCGGCCGTGAGATTCCCGACGCGAACGCCATCGTCAATCCAAACCTTCCGGGTTGCGGGTTTGGCAGCCCAAACCTTGCCGGAGTCGGCGTGATCTTCTATGTGCTCACGCTGCTGCGGACGGAACTGCGCGAACGCGGCTGGTTCGAGCGCGTCGGCATCGAGCCGCCGAACATGGCGGATTTCCTCGACCTGGTGTCGCTCGGCACTGTCGCGGACGTGGTACCTCTCGATCACAACAATCGCATCCTGGTGCAGCAGGGCTTGAGACGTATCAACGCCGGTAAAGCGAGACCGGGTATTCGCGCGCTATGTGAGGCCGCAGGACGGCCGATGGCGACGTTGTCGGCGGCCGATCTCGGCTTCGGCCTGGCGCCGAGGCTGAACGCCGCGGGGCGCCTGGACGACATGAGCATCGGCATCCGCTGCCTGCTGGCTGACAACATCATCGAGGCGCGATCGCTTGCGACGGCGCTCGAAGAACTCAACGAGTCGCGCAAGGCGATCCAGCAGCAGATGACTCAGGAAGCGGAACTGTCGGTCGCGGCGATCGATCTCTCTCGCGAGACGCGGTTGGGTTTGTGCGTGTATCGCGAAGGCTGGCACCAAGGCGTGGTTGGAATAGTCGCCGGACGATTGAAGGATCGATTCGCGCGGCCGGTCATCGCATTCGCCGATGCCGGAGCGACGGCACAGGACGAGTTGCGCGGATCCGCCCGGTCCATCGCGGGCGTACACATCCGCGACGCGCTCGATGCGATTGCAACGCGGTATCCCGGGCTGATCCAGCGCTTCGGCGGACACGCGATGGCGGCCGGATTGTCGATCCGGCGCATTCACCTCGAGCGGTTCACCGATGCGTTCGCTACGGAAGTCGGCCATTGGGTGAGCGCAGATCAAATCGGCGGAATCATTCTCAGCGACGGCGATCTGCACGGCGCGGAACTCGAACTCTCGCTGGCCGACGAAATCGCGCGGGGCGGACCGTGGGGCCAGGGTTTCCCGGAGCCGTTGTTTCACGGCGATTTCGACGTGATCAATCAACGGGTGGTGGGAGAGCGTCACCTGAAACTGTCGCTACGCAAGAACGCACGCGTCGTTGACGCGATTGCGTTCAATCGGGCGCCGCTCGAAAGAGCGCAGCGCGCGCAGGTGGCCTATCGCTTGTCGCGCAACGACTTCCGCGAGCGCGCCACACTGCAGCTCGTCGTGGAGCACATCGTCCCGGTTTGATGCGCATTGGGAGGCCGACTCTGCTTTTGCAGAGTCGTGATAGCATTGCGCGCCTTTTTTCCTTAACGCGACGCGAGCATGGCCGAGCTGACATCGCTACGAGAACAGTTGAAGGATCTGCGAGCACGCAATGACGCGCTCAGGGGGTATCTTTGACTTCGATGAACGCAAAAGCCGCCTTGAAGAGATAGAACTCGAGCTGCAACAGTCCGACGTGTGGAACGACCCCGATCGCGCGCAAGCGCTCGGTAAGGAACGCGCCGCACTCGAACGCATCGTGAGTAACCTCGAAAGTGTCGGCACCGGTCTCGGCGACATGGGCGAATTGCTCGAGATGGCGGCGGAAGAGGATGACGCGGCTACCCTCGACGACGTGGAGCGCGAACTCGGCGCGGTCGACGCAAAGCTCGGCGATCTCGAATTCCGCCGCATGTTCAACGGCGAACTCGATCCCAACAACGCCTTCCTCGAAATTCAGGCGGGCTCGGGTGGAACCGAAGCGCAGGACTGGGCGGAAATGCTGTTGCGCATGTATCTGAAGTGGGCGGAGCAGCGCGGTTTCACGGCCGAGATCATCGAGTTGTCGCCGGGTGAAGTGGCCGGCATCAAAGGTGCGACGGTAGCGATAACCGGCGAATACGCCTACGGCTGGTTGCGTACCGAAACAGGCGTGCATCGATTGGTGCGAAAGTCGCCGTTCGATTCCGGCAACCGCCGACATACCTCCTTCGCTTCGGTGTTCGTGTCGGCGGAAATCGACGAAGAGATCGAGATCGAGATCAATCCGTCCGACGTTCGCATAGACACGTATCGGGCGAGCGGCGCCGGCGGCCAGCACGTGAACAAGACCGACTCGGCGATTCGTATGACGCACTTGCCGACGAATACCGTGGTGCAATGTCAGAGCGAACGATCGCAGCATCAGAACCGCGACAAGGCGTGGAAGCAGTTGCGCGCGAAGCTCTACGAACTCGAGATGCAGAAGCGAAAGGCGGCGCAACAAACCGTCGAAGACAACAAGGCAGACATCGGTTGGGGCAGTCAGATCCGATCGTATGTGCTCGATCAGTCGCGCATCAAGGATCTGCGCACCAATGTCGAGCGCACAGATCCGAACGAAGTGCTCGACGGCGATCTGGACGAATTCATCGAAGCGAGTCTTAAGGCAGGTCTCTAATGACAGAAGAAAACGAGATCATGCGGCACCGCCGCGAAAAGCTCGCGGCGTTGCGCGCAACCGGAGAATCGTTCCCGAACGACTTTCGCCGTACCGCGTACGCTGCCGACCTGCAGGCGAAGTTCGGCGACACCACGAAGGAAGACCTCGAATCGCAGGCGATCGAAGTCTCGGTGGCTGGGCGAGTCATGCTGCGTCGTGTGATGGGGAAGGCGAGTTTCTTCACGTTGCAGGACAGTTCCGGCCGCATTCAGTGCTACGTGCGGCGCGAACAGATCGGCGAAGGGGCGTATCAGGCTTTCAACGACCTTTGGGACATCGGCGACATCGTCGGTGTTACCGGAAAGCTGTTCCGCACGAACAAGGGCGAATTGACGGTGGAAGCGAGCGGTGCGCGCATGCTCGCAAAGTCGCTGCGGCCGCTGCCTGAGAAGTTCCACGGACTCACCGACCAGGAAACACGGTCGCGTCAGCGCTATCTCGATCTGATGATGAACGAGGACACGCGCACACTGTTCGAGAAGCGCAGCGCGATCATTCAGGCGTTGCGCGGCTTCTTCGTGTCGCGCGGCTTTCTCGAAGTCGAAACCCCGATGATGCATCCGATTCTAGGCGGCGCTTCGGCGCGCCCCTTCGTCACGCATCACAACGCGCTTGATATGGATCTGTATCTGCGAATCGCGCCGGAACTGTATCTGAAGCGGCTGGTGGTCGGCGGCTTCGAGCGCGTGTTCGAAGTGAATCGGAACTTCCGCAACGAAGGTCTGTCGCCGCGCCACAATCCCGACTTCTCGATGCTCGAGTTCTATCTGGCGTTCAGCGACTATCGCGAGCTGATGGTTCTCTCCGTAGAGATGTTCTAGGAAGTGGCGCAGAGTGTGCTCGGCACGTCCATCGTCAACTTCCAGGGACGCCACATCGACTTCGGCGCGCCGTTCGAACGGCTGACCATGGCGCAGGCGATCGTGCGCCACACCGACCTCGACGAGGCGACGGTTCGCGATGTAAACGCATTGCGGCGCGCGTTGGTCGGTATGAACCAGGCGCCTAATCCGCAATGGTCGCTCGGCCAGCTCCAGGTCGCGTTATTCGAAGCACGTGTGGAAGAGAAGCTGATCGACCCGGTGTTCATCACCGCGCATCCCGCGGAGACGTCACCGTTGGCACGCCGCAATGATCGCGACCCGACGGTGACGGATCGATTCGAGCTGTACATCGAAGCCCGGGAGATCGCCAACGGTTTTTCCGAGCTGAACGATCCCGAGGATCAGGCTGAACGGTTCCGCGTGCAGATGGAGTTGAAGAACGCTGGCGACGAAGAAGCGATGGAGTACGACCACGATTACATCACCGCGCTGGAGTACGGTTTGCCGCCGACGGCCGGAGAGGGCGTAGGCATCGACCGTCTCGTGATGCTGCTGACGAACACGACGTCGATTCGCGACGTGCTGCTGTTTCCGCACATGCGACCGAGGGACGAGCAGACGTGACCGAGCGCTCGGCTTCCGATCGCGTGGTGCTGCACGCGTCCTGGAAGCGCGTGCTGCTCGATGAATTCGACAAGACTTACATGCGCAACCTTCGCGCATTCCTGTTGAAGGAGCGCGAGGCGCGTAAAACGATCTATCCGAAAGGTCCGGAGATATTTGCGGCGCTCGATCTGACGCCGCTCGAAGACGTGCGCGTGGTGATCATCGGACAGGATCCCTATCACGGTCCGAATCAGGCACATGGTTTGTGCTTCTCCGTGCAGCCGGGCGTCGAAGAGCCGCCGTCGCTGCTGAACATCTTCCAGGAGATCAATTCCGATATGTCGGACCCGAGCGTGCCCGGTGGACGCGCAGACGGACATCTGCAACCCGGACACGGGTGTTTGACGTCGTGGGCGAGGCAAGGCGTGCTATTGCTCAACGCGGTGCTAACGGTTGAACGTGGCCGTGCCGGCTCGCATCAGGGCCGCGGTTGGGAGACGTTCACCGATCGAATCGTCGAGATTCTCAACACGGAAACGGAAGGGCTGGTGTTCATGCTGTGGGGCAGCTACGCGCAGAAAAAAGGCGCGATCGTCGACCGATCGCGCCACTGTGTGCTGTCCTCACCGCACCCCTCACCGTTGTCGGCGCATCGGGGCTTCTTCGGCTGCAGGCACTTCTCTAAAGCAAACCGTTATCTCGTGTCGAAAGGCAAAGCACCGATCGACTGGTTCGCGGTGGAGTAGTTCTCCTCAGAACTCGGCGACTTCGTGCTCCAGCACGTCGGCATACTTCGCCAGTGCCGCATCGCGCCGCTTGATCAGATGATAGTCGGGGAACAGGTCGTTCGTTCCCTGATAACCGCCTAGCACCTGCCGCGCGACGGTGACTTTGTGCACCTCGGTCGGGCCGTCGGCGAGACCCATGTGATACGAGTCGAGCACACCGGCTGCAAACGGCATCTCCGTGGAAAGTCCGAGCGAACCGTGAATCTGCAGCGCGCGCGAATATACGTCGTGATACACGCGCGGCATCGCCGCTTTCACCGCTGAGATGTCGACGCGTACTTTCCTGTAGTCCTTGTATCGGTCGATTTTCCAGGCGGTGCGGAGCACCAGCAGCCGGAACTGTTCGATGTCGATCCACGAGTCCGCGATCATCGCCTGCACGAGCTGCTTCTGTGCGAGCACCTCGCCTTGCGTGGTGCGCGACAGCGCGCGCTCACACGTCATGTCGAACGCGCGCTTCACCTTCGCAACGGTTCGCATCGCGTGGTGAATGCGACCGCCGCCGAGGCGTGTTTGCGCGACGATGAAACCCTGGCCCGGTTCGCCGAGCATATGATCGCGCGGAATGCGCACATCGTTGTAGCGCATGTAGGCGTGCGCGCCTTCGCGTTCGTAGCCCACTGCGACGTTGCGGACGATCTCGATGCCCTTCGTATCGGACGGCACGATGAACATCGACATGCGCTGATACGCAGGCGCGTCGACGTCGGTCACCGCCATCACGATCAGAAACGACGCGTAGCGGGCATTCGACGAGAACCACTTTTCGCCGTTGATCACCCACTCGTCGCCCTTCGCTTCGGCGACGCAGCTGAACACCTTCGGATCAGCGCCGCCTTGAGGCTCCGTCATCGAATAGCAGGAGCAGATTTCATTGTTCAGCAGCGGCTCGAGATAGCGGGCCTTCTGCGCCGCCGTGCCGTAGTGCGCCAGAATTTCCGCGTTGCCCGTATCGGGCGCCTGGCAACCGAACACCGTTGGAGCGCACTTCGCGCGGCCGAGGATTTCGTTCATCAACGCGAGTTTCACCTGACCGTAACCCTGGCCGCCCAGTTCCGGCCCGAGGTGACACGCCCACAAGCCGCGTTTCTTCACCTCCGCCTGCAGCGGCGGAATCAGCTTCGCGCGGTTCGGATCGGTGAAATCGTTCGGATGGCCGATGACGAAATCGAGCGGCTCGATCTCCTCCGTGACGAATGCGTCGACCCAGTCGAGTTCGCGTTGGAATTCGGGCTCGGTTTCGAATGACCAGCTCATGGGTGTGCCCCTAGTGTGTTGAGGAATGGTGTGTTGAGGAGTGGAATGAAGCGAGAGAGTAAACCGGTTCGCGGGTTAGGCGACAGACCGCGTTCCGCCGATTCGAGCTGCATCGATGCAGCTGCGCAATTCATCCGGGAAGAGGGTTGTGCGATGATCCGCGCAATCTCAATTTCCCGGAGTCCCGACATGGCCCAGAAGCTGCCTCTTTTCATCGGCGGCGAATTCATCGAGAGCCAGACCAACGAGTGGCAGCCGATCACGAATCCGGCCACTCAGGATGTGCTCGCCGATGTGCCGTTCGCTACGTTTCAAGAGGTGGAGCGCGCGGTCGCCAGCGCGAAGGATGCGTTCCAGACCTGGCGCGAGGTGCCCACGCCCGAGCGCGCGCGGCTGATGCTTCGCTATCAGGATTTGCTGAAGAAACACCAGGACGACATCGCGCGCATCCTGTCGAAGGAAACCGGCAAGACGTTTGCCGACGCACAAGGCGACGTGTGGCGCGGCATCGAAGTGGTGGAACACGCGTGCAACGTGTCTACGCTGATGATGGGTGAGACGGTGGAGAACGTCGCCCGCAAGATCGACACGTACAGCTTCATTCAACCGCTCGGCGTGTGCGTCGGCATTACGCCGTTCAACTTCCCCGCGATGATTCCGCTGTGGATGTTCCCGATGGCGATCGCGTGCGGCAACACGTTCGTGTTGAAGCCGTCGGAACAGGATCCGATGACGCCGAACCGGCTGATCGAGCTGTTCGTCGAAGCCGGTGCGCCGAAAGGCGTTGTGCAGTTGGTGCACGGCGGACGGCAACAGGTCGACACCTTATTGACGCACCCCGACGTGAAGGCGATTTCGTTTGTGGGCTCGGTGCCCGTGGCGCAACACGTGTATCGAACGGGCACTCAGCATCTCAAGCGCGTGCAGGCGATGGCTGGCGCGAAGAACCACATGGTGATCATGCCCGACGCGAACAAAGAGCAGGTGATCAGCAACCTGATCGGCGCTTCGTGCGGCGCGGCCGGACAACGTTGCATGGCGATCAGCGTGGCCGTGTTCGTCGGCGCCGCGAAGCAATGGATTCCGGAAGTACAGTCGGCAATGGCGAAGGTGACGCCCGGTCCGTGGGACGCGCCGGCATCTGCATACGGTCCGCAGATCAACCCGAAGGCGAAGGAGCGGATTCTCGGCTTCATCAAGAAGGGCAAGGAAGAAGGCGCAACGTGTCTGCTCGACGGCTCGGATTGCAAGGTCGCCGGTTTCCCCAAGGGCAACTGGCTTGGACCGACGCTGTTCACCGACATCGAACCATCCATGTCGATCTATAAGGAGGAGATCTTCGGGCCGGTTCTGCTTGCGGCACAGGTCGACGATCTCGACGCCGCCATCGGCATGATCAACGCGAACCCCTACGGCAATGGCACTTCGATCTTCACGTCGAGCGGCGGCGCGGCACGCAAATTCCAGCATGAGATCGAAGTGGGACAGGTCGGCATCAACGTGCCGATTCCGGTGCCGCTCCCGTTCTTCTCGTTCACCGGCTGGAAACAGTCGTTCTTCGGCGATCAGCACGCTTATGGCAAGCAGGCGGTGCGCTTCTACACCGAAACCAAAACCGTAACGGCGCGCTGGTTCGATGAATCGTCCGCCGTCGGTTCGAACATGACGATCAAGCTGCAGTGAACTTCGACCTCACCGAAGACCAGCAGGCCTATCGAGACGCCGCGCGGCAGTTTGCCGCAGGGGAGCTCGCGCCTCATGCCGCTCGTTGGGACGAGGAGCAGCACTTTCCCAAGGATGTGATCCGGCGCGCCGGCGAGCTTGGCTTCTGCGCGTTGTATACGCCGGTGGCCGATGGCGGACTCGGTCTGTCGCGCCTCGACGCGAGTCTGATCATCGAGGAGCTGGCGGCAGGCTGCACATCCACCACGGCGTACATCACTATTCACAACATGGCGTTGTGGATGATCGCCACGTTTGGCTCCGATGCGCTGAAGGCGCAATGGTGTCCGTCTATGGTCACCGGCGAAAAACTCGCGTCGTATTGCCTCACCGAACCGACGGCCGGATCCGATGCGGCGGCGTTGAAGACGATTGCGAAGCGCGTGGGCGACCACTACGTGTTGTCCGGCAGCAAAGGGTTCATTTCCGGCGCCGGCTCGACGGACGTGCTCGTCGTGATGGCGCGGCTCGAAGACGAGAAGGGTGTGCATCCGGGTTCCGGCGGCGTGTGCAGCCTGCTCGTGCCGGGTGATGCGCCCGGTATCACGTATGGTCGCAAGGAACAGAAGATGGGTTGGAACAGCCAGCCCACGCGCCAGATCAATTTCGACGGCGTGTCGGTGCCGGTCGGCAATCGGCTCGGTGCCGAAGGCGAAGGCTTCAAGATTGCAATGCGCGGTCTCGACGGCGGACGCATCAATATAGCGACCTGTTCGATCGGAACCGCACAAGCGGCGCTCGACCAGGCGGCGCGTTACATGTCGGAACGTAAACAGTTCGGCCAGGCGATCTCGCAGTTCCAGGCGCTGCAGTTCAAGTTGGCCGATATGGCGACCGAACTGGTCGCCGCCCGCACGATGGTGCGGCTTGCCGCGTGGAAGCTCGATTCGAAGGACCCGGATGCGACCACGTTCTGCGCGATGGCCAAACGCTTCGCGACCGATGTGGGCTTCGACGTCTGCAACGCAGCGCTGCAATTGCATGGCGGATACGGTTACATCAAGGAGTTTCCCCTCGAGCGGCACGTTAGAGACAGCCGCGTGCATCAGATTCTCGAAGGGACGAACGAAATCATGCGCGTGATAATCGCGCGCCGCGTATTGATGGAAGGGGCAACCGAGGTGATTCGATGATCAGCAGTACGACTCAGAAATTGAAGGTCGAAGTGCGAGGACATACTGCGCTGCTGACCATCGACAATCCGGCGGCCAACACGTGGGACGAAGAGAGTCTCGGCGGGTTGTCCAAATTCGTCGACGCCTGCACGGTGGACAAGTCGATCTACGCCATCGTGGTAACGGGCAACGGCGAGAAGTTCTTTTCCGCAGGCGCTGATCTCAAGCTGTTTGCCGACGGCAACAAAGCCGTTGCGGCCACCATGTCTGTTGCGTTCGGCACCGCGTTCGAAACGCTCGCGAATTTCCGCGGTGTCACGATCGCGGCCATCAACGGCTTCGCAATGGGCGGTGGCCTCGAGTGCGCGATGGCATGCGACATCCGCATCGCCGAACGCCAAGCCGTGATGGCATTGCCCGAAGCTACGGTTGGTCTGCTGCCCTGCGGCGGCGGTACTCAGAACCTCGCGTGGTTGGTAGGCGAGGGCTGGGCGAAGCGTATGATCCTGTGCGGCGAACGCGTCGATGCGGAAACGGCGTTGCGGATCGGCCTGATAGAAGAGATGGTTGAAAAGGGTTCGGCTCTTGGCCATGCGCTGGCGCTGGCGGAGTCCGCCGGCAAGCAGAGCCCGCCGGCTGTGGCCGCGTGCAAAGATCTGATTCAGCGCGCGCGCGAAGGCGACATCGCATCGGCGTATGCGTCCGAGCGGGAGTCGTTCGTGAAGCTGTTCGATACGCTCGATCAGACCGAAGGCGTTCGCTCGTTCCTGGAGAAGCGCAAACCCGTTTGGAAGAATGCATGACGGCGCAGCGGCTCCTGAACGGGCCTACTGATGTCGTCGTGCTAGAAGAACGCGCGACACGATCGGGCCACGTTCTTGCGATTGCGACGCTGAACTTCGAGAAGACGCTCAATTCGCTGTCGTTGCCGATGATCGAAATTCTGGCGCCCCAGCTGGCGCGTTGGAATGCACGCGACGATGTCGTTGCAGTGTTGTTGCGCGGCGCCGGCGAGCGCGCGTTCTGTGCCGGCGGCGACATTCAGGCGTTGTATCACGGCATGTCGCGAAACCACGCGGCGAAGGCGCAGGTCGACGACTATCCCGCACGCTTCTTCGAAGCCGAGTATCGCCTCGACTTCGCGATCCATCGCTCCAGGAAGCCGGTGATCTGCTTCGGTCACGGCGTGGTGATGGGTGGCGGCTTAGGGCTCTTCTCCGCATCGCAGTATCGCCTGGTGACGGAACGCTCGCGGGTTGCGATGCCTGAGGTGACGATCGGTCTGTTCCCCGATGCGGGCGCCTCGTGGATTCTCAAGGGCATACCGGCCGCGTTCAGCGCGTGGCTGGGTATGACCGGCACGCACATGATGGCCGCCGACGCGCTGCACATCGGCCTCGGCACGCACGCGATACCGGCAACGGGCTGGTCGCAACTGGTCGAGAACCTGTCGCACGTGCAATGGCGGCGCGGCACGGCGGACAAGGTGAACATCGAGTCCGCCATTGCCGAGTGCGGACGCCCTGCAATGGCGGAAAGTGCTTTGGCCGCTCACGCGGAAACGCTGCACTCGGCAATCCCGGAACTGCCGAAGACGTTGAACGAAACCGTATCGCGTCTAACGGAGTTGTCCGGCCGCGACGAGTGGATCGACAAGGGGCTCGCAGCGATGCGCAGCGGCTGTCCGACCTCTGTCGGTATCGTGCACGAGCAGCTGTTGCGCGTTCCGCCGATGACGCTGGCCGACACGTTTCGAATGGAACTGAACATTGCAAACCACTGTGCACGCAATCCCGACTTCACCGAGGGTGTTCGTGCACTGATCATCGACAAAGACAACAAACCCGCCTGGCGATACGGCAACCTGGAGAATCTTCCCCACGACTACGTCGCGGCGCACTTCGACAGTCTGTGGGAGATTCACCCGCTGGCGGATCTGGGAGAACAATGATGGCTCGTATCGGCTTCGTCGGTCTAGGCAACATGGGCGGCCCGATGCTGCTCAATCTATTGAAGGCCGGACATCAAGTAAGCGCTTTCGATCTCGTCGAGTCGGCGCTCACACGTGCGAAGGAGGCAGGCGCCTCGATCGCGGCTTCGGCCGCGAATACCGCGAAGGACGCCGAATTCTTCATCAGTATGCTGCCGGCAAGCCGCCACGTAGAAGGGCTGTACTTAACGCCCGACACCGAAGGCAAAACACTGCTCGATCGTATTTCCAAATCCACCATCGTGATCGACTGCAGCACGATTTCGCCGCAGTCGGCGCGCAAAGTGGCGGAAGCGGCGCGGGCGCGCGGCATAGAAATGCTCGATGCGCCTGTGTCGGGCGGAACCGCCGGCGCGGAAAAGGGCACGCTAACGTTCATCGTGGGGGGCGATGCGAAGGTGCTGGAACGCGGTCGGCCGATCCTCGAAAAGATGGGCGCCAACATTTTTCACGCGGGTGCGCAGGGCGCCGGGCAGGTCGCGAAGATCTGCAACAACATGTTGCTCGCGATCCATATGACCGGCACCGCAGAAGCGCTCGCACTCGGCGTTGCGAACGGGATCGATCCCGCGGTGTTGTCGGAGATCATGAAGCGGTCGTCCGGCGGCAACTGGTCGCTGAACGTCTACAACCCTTATCCCGGAGTGATGGACGGTGTCCCTGCGTCGCGCGGCTACTCCGGTGGATTTCTCGTCGACCTGATGATCAAAGACCTCGGCCTTGCAATGGATGCCGCTGACGGCACCGATATGGCGATTCCAATGGGCGCGCTGGCGCGCAACCTGTACCGGTTGCTGAAGAAGCAGTCAGACGCAGGGGCGCTCGACTTCTCGAGCATTCAAAAGCTCTACACGAAGGACGCCTAGCCCGCTGCGGAAGCGGCTACGAGAGCATCTCCATCGCCGCCTGCATGTCTTCCGACAGATCCTCGACTTCGGTGACGTCGATCGACGGATCGAGACCGAGCTTGGTGAATGCTCTGATCTTGGTCCAGTCGAGCTGGGCGCACGGATGGTTCGTTCCAGCATACGTCTGCAGGTGCGCAACCATCACCACGTCGACGTAATCGGTATGGGTGCTGTCCCGGTCGTACACGGTGTGCTGCACCGGCACGATCGACAGCTCAGTGGGGAACTTCCAGTTGCGCAGGATCAATCCGCCGAGTTCGCCGTGGATTTCTTCGATCACGCGATCGAGCGTGATGCTGTCGTTCAGCAGCCGATCGTGCTCCTCGGCCCACGTCAGAATCGGTAGCGCGCCGATGTTGTGTGTCAGGCCGGCCAGCATCGCCTGGTCGGGCTTCAGTTTCGTGAAATTGCGGGCGAGTACGGTGCTGATCGCCGCAATCTGTGTGGCTTGAGCCCAGACATTCCGCAGCTTTCTGTCGATGACGTCAGACGTGGCCTGAAACATCTGCTGCATGGCGAGGCCGGTAGCGAGGTTACAGGTGTAATCCATGCCGAGTCGGCTGACCGCCGTGCCGATCGTCTCGATCTCGCGCGCACCGCGATACATCGGTGAGTTCGCCACCTTCAACACGCGCGCCGCCAGGCTCGGGTCTTCTCCGATCACCTCGGCGAGATCGCCGGCGGAAATGTCCTCTCGTTCCGCCGCGTCGCGGATCTTCAGTGCGACCTCAGGCAAGGTCGGCAACTGCAACTGATCCTTGCTGATCGCAATGGTGACTTCTTCGCGAACCGCGTCGGCAACGCCGGACATGGGCTTACTCCCGATAATTCGATGGGTTGATCGAAGTATAGGAGAGTTATTGCAAAGCGAATTTCACCGGGCCGGCCCGCAGGCCGCCTTCGATGCCGTCGTTGAGAACGGCCAGTGCATCACCGGTCGACGCATTACTGGCGGCTGCGTTGACGAGTGTTCCTGCAGCGCGGCCGCCGGTATCGATCAGCGAGTTGCCCGCTAACGGCACCGGCGTACCGTTCCATTGCAGTCGACGCAGATGGCGCTTCGGTTGCCCGCGGTGTTGCGTGCGCGCCACGATTTCCTGGCCGAGGTAGCAGCCTTTGGAAAAGCTGACGGCGCCGAGTTGATCGTAGTCGAGCATCTGCGGCAGAAACGATTCCGATGTCGCTTTGGTGATGTGCGCGATACCTGCTCGAACGTCGTGCAGATCCCAGGCGCCGGCGTCGCCGGTTTCGCCGCGCGCTTCGAATTCGAGCCACGTTGCGCGAGCGTCGGCGGGTGGAACAACCAGCAGTACGCGCCGTGACGCGCCTGGCATTGCCACCGCGTATCCACCGCGAAACGGTGCAACCGTCAGCGGCTCGGCGGGCAGCGCAGCATCGTTCGGCTCGATGAGACCGAGCAGAATCGGAGCGGTGTCAGCCGCCGCAAAGCGCGAACGGGAAAAGGCGAGGTACTTACGCAGGCTTTCGACGACGACGTCGCGCAGCGACGCATGAACGACGAGCGACGGATGTCCATTGTCGAGCAGCACGGTTGCATCGGCGACGACGCGACCTTTGATGTTGCAGTACGCGCCCCACAGTGCCCGTGTCGGCTCGAGCAGCGTCATATCGCACGTGAGATAACCCTGCAGAAACGTCGCCGCGTCGGGCCCAACGAGCTGCAGCGCCGCAAAATGGTTGAGGTCGACGCAACGCACCGCGGCGGAATCCGCCTTTGCAGCCGCGAATGCGCGTGGTGCGTCATTCGTATCACGAACTACAAAAGCGCGTTGTTCGAGAAACTGCTTCCAGTCCTGGTGCACGCCGAAACTCACGCAATGACGTTGTAGATGCTCATGATTTTGGTCGCCAGAGCAGTTAGTGTCGAGTCCACACTGCGAGACCGGCGTACCGACTACCGCATGAAAACGCGCGAAGAGAACCAGGAACGGGATGCCGAACGTCCCGCCGACAGGCTCGCCGAACGACACCGCTGCTATTGGCGCAGCCGACGCGGGCTATTGGAGCTCGACCTGCTGCTGCCACCGTTTGTAAAGGCGCGCTTCGATTCGTTGTCGGTTTCGCAGATATCTGCGCTGCAACGCCTGCTCGATTGCGAAGACCAGGACATCTGGGACTGGTTTCAACAGCGCGCCGCACCGGGTGACGCAGAGCTGCTTGCGATCGTGGATCTGGTGCGCGCGTTCAATGACGGGCACACCAACAACGGTTGAGTGGCGCGTCGACTGGCGAATGGGCCGGCTGCGCATGCTGCTCCCGATTTCGGTTCATTCCGTCGCGCTGTGGACGGCGCTCGAGCTCGCTGACGAGTGGCCGCTGGCGTGGGCAATGGTGGTCGGCGTGCTCATCAACGCCGTGCAGGAGTGTCGCGTGTGGATTCGCAAGCGGGGCGTCGCACACACGCTCGCGCTCATTCCGGGTGGCATCGAAATCGACACCACTGCCTACTACGCAACTCGCGCGTGGTTCGGCCCGCGCTGCACCGCGGCATGGTTGAGGCGCGCCCGGCAACGGATTCTGTTGTTGGTGGTACACGACGAATTGAGCGCTGCAGATCACTCGGCGCTGCGGCGGCATCTGAAATCGTTGAAGCTCGCGTGAGTGAGGAGCGGGTTTAGCCCGCTACCGGACGCAATACATCGAGGGGATCGGCGAAACTCGGATACAGCACCGTGTCGCGCGCCTCCGCCCGCAGTTGCGGATGATCGAGCGTGTAGTGCAACCCTCGGCTCTCCCGTCGCGCTCGTGCAGAGCGAACGATCAGGTCGGCAACGTGAATGAGATTGCGCAGTTCGATCAGGTCGCTGCTTACGCGGTAGTTGCTGTAATACTCGTGCACTTCGCGCTTCAGTAACTCGATGCGGTGCATCGCGCGCTCGAGTCGCTTGTCGGTACGAACGATGCCGACGTAGTCCCACATGAACTGACGCAGTTCGTGCCAGTTGTGGGAGATCACCACGTCTTCGTCGGAGTCTTTCACGCGGCTTTCGTCCCAGTCGGGAATCGGCGTGGTCGACACCGGCGAAGGGAGTTGCGTTCGAATGTGGTCCGCGGCCGCTTTGCCGTACACGAGACACTCGAGCAGCGAGTTGCTGGCCAGCCGGTTGGCGCCGTGGAGGCCGGTGAAACTGGCTTCGCCTACGGCATACAGGCCGGGTATGTCGGCCGCACCGTTCAGATCCACGACGACGCCGCCGCACGTCCGCGCCGCCCGCATGCTGGGCGA
>CAZLDA010000009.1:0-5518 GCA_964557875.1 uncultured Pseudomonadales bacterium
ACGGCGGAGTCTAAATCAATTTCGGTCAGTACAAGAACGATCGAAGTGCCAACAACAGATCGTTGCTGGCGCGCCGCGGTTACATCAGCAAACTGGTGAAGATTGCCGGCAACAGATAGTCGCGGATGAGGATCAGGATCATGAAGACGAGAATCGGAGAAAAATCGAGACCACCGAGCGGCGGGATGAGTCTTCGAGCGGGCGCGAGGATTGGCTCCGTAACCTGCGATAGCAATGCGGCGGCCGGGTGATAGGAACCGGGCGCGAGAAAGCTGAGTACGATCACGACGATCAACGCAAACCAATATACCGTGAGCAGCAGCCGTAGCGTGTCGAAGAGCCCGATGCCGAACAGCTGAAGCATACCAGGCATGTATTGCGACTGAATTCCGATGGTCATCGTGTGTGCGAGCACCTTGATGAGCCAGGCGGCTAGAAACGCGGAAAAGTCGAGGTTGCGATAACCCGGTATCACCATGCGCAATGGGCGGAGAATTGGATCGGTGGCCTTTACGATGCCCTGCGATATCGGGTTGTAGAAATCAGCGCGGCTCGCTTGAAGAATCAGGCGTGCAAGGAACAGAAAGCAGACGACGTCGAAGACTGTTTCGACGATGAAGACAAGTGGGTTCATTCAATACAGTCCTGACTCGACTTCGAGATGCCGCTGCCGCTGTCGATTCTGTCTAACGATGCGATGTGTGTCACTGAGCGGCGAACTCCTGTGCCAGTTCAACCGACCGCTGCGCCGCTTCGCATACCGCGCGTTCGATGAGGGCTCGCCCCTGCCCGCTGTCTAGAACCGAGATCGCCCGTTCGGTTGTGCCGCCCGGCGACGTGACGTTGCGACGCAGCTCTGCGGGCGCGATGGCGCTTTCGTTCGCCATAACCGCGGCGCCATAGGCGGTCTTGAGTGTCAGCGTGCGTGCAGTCTCTGCGTCGAGACCCAGCGCGATACCCGCATCAATCATCGCTTCCATCAGATAGAAGAAGTACGCGGGTCCACTTCCCGAAACGGCGGTAACAGCGTCGATGGCCGACTCCTGCTTCACCCAAATGACGTGGCCGGCAGCCGCGAGGATGGACTCCGCTGCCGTTGCCTGCTGCGCCGTGACGTGCTCGTTGGCAAACAACGCAGTGACGCCCGCGCCATAGAGCGCTGGAGTATTCGGCATGCAACGAACGATACCCACTCCCTTTGGTGACCATCGCGCAAGCGCGTTGCTCGGAACTCCCGCCGCGATCGAGATCAGCAGATGGTCTGAGCGTAGCGCGTTGTTCAGATCCTGCACCACGCTGCGCATTACTTGCGGTTTAACCGCCAGCACGATCGATGCGGCTCGTTCCACCGCACGCGCGTTGGAGTCGACGACCTCGACACCGAGCGCGGCCATGCCGGTTCGTTGGGAAGCGTCTGGGTCGGCCGCAACTATCGCAGCCGCGGGATAGCCGTGTCGCAGAAGTCCGCCGACGAGGCTTTTCGCCATGTTACCGGCGCCGATAAAAGCGATTCCGTCAGCCACCGCTGCGCGCTCCACGCGGTCCGAACAATGCCGTGCCGATTCTGATCATGGTCGCACCTTCCGCAATCGCAATTTCGAAGTCCTGTGTCATGCCCATCGACAATGTATCCCAATGCGTTGCGCCCAAGGGCTTTGCACGCTCGAACAACTCGCGCATCCGGCGGAACGCAGTACGTTGGGCCTCGGGGTCGACTTCAGGGCGTGGAATCGACATGAGCCCGCGCAGACGGATGCGCGGCAGCTTCAGTACGTGCGGCGCAAATTCTGCCAGAGCGCCGGGTGCGATACCCGCCTTCTGTGGTTCGTCGTCGATGTTGACCTGGATCAGCACGTCGAGAGCGTCGGCGTCTTCAGGGCGCTGATCCGACAAACGCTGTGCGATCTTGGCGCGATCGAGCGTCTGCACCCACTGAAAGTAGCGCGCGATGTCCCGAGTTTTGTTCGACTGAATCGCGCCGATGAAATGCCATTGCAACGACAGGTCGCGAAGTGCGTCGATCTTCGGCAATGCATCGCTCAGGTAGTTTTCGCCGAATTCAGTAATGCCGCAGGACACCGCCGCTCGAATCGTCTCGGCAGATTGCGTCTTGGATGCGGCCACCAGCCGGATCGAGTCGCGTACACGTCCATTTCGTTGGGCGGCTTCTGCAACGCGCTTCTGGACGGCGGTTACGTGGTTGCTGATCGAGTGCATGGTGGTTGTGTAAACGGCGTCGCAGTTTAGCGATGCAGGGTGGGAGCGTCATCCATCGGCCATGTGCAACGGTGGGGGGAGGTAATACTATACGGTCACTCTCCACGGACTCTCTTACGAACGGAGAGCTCGCGCAGAAAGGGATTGCTACTGCTATGGATATCACCGAGCTACTCGCTTTCAGCGCCAAGCAGGGCGCATCTGACCTGCACTTGTCGGCGGGCTTGCCGCCGATGATCCGCGTCGATGGCGACGTACGACGCATCAACCTGCCGCCGCTCGAACACCGTGAAGTTCACGCGCTCGTCTACGAGATCATGAACGACAAGCAGCGGAAGGACTACGAAGAATTCCTCGAGACCGACTTTTCGTTCGAAGTGCCGGGCGTCGCGCGGTTTCGCGTCAATGCGTTCAACCAGAACCGCGGTGCCGGCGCCGTGTTCCGAACGATTCCATCGAAGGTACTCACGATGGAAGACCTCGGCATGGGTCAGGTCTTCAAAGACGTGTCGATGGCGCCGCGCGGCCTCGTGCTCGTTACGGGTCCGACCGGTTCCGGTAAGAGCACGACGATGGCGGCGATGGTCGACTTCATCAACGACAACCGCTACCAGCACATCCTCACGATCGAAGACCCGATCGAATTCGTTCACGAGAGCAAGAAGTGCCTCGTCAACCAGCGCGAAGTGCACCGCGATACGCATGGCTTCTCTGAAGCGTTGCGCGTGGCGTTGCGGGAGGACCCCGACGTCATCCTCGTTGGCGAGATGCGCGACCTGATCACGACACGCCTCGCACTCACTGCAGCAGAAACGGGTCACCTGGTGTTCGCTACGCTGCACACCACTTCGGCGTCGAAGACCATCGACCGGATCATCGACCAGTTTCCGGCCGAGGAAAAAGACATGGTGCGGTCGATGCTTTCCGAATCGCTGCAGGCCGTCATTTCACAAACGTTGTTGAAGCGCGTGAATGGCGGGCGAGTTGCTGCACACGAAATCATGATTGCGACGCCGGCTATTCGTAACCTGATCCGCGAAGGCAAAGTCGCACAGATGTACTCGGCGATTCAGACCAGCGCGGCGACCGGTATGCAGACGCTCGACCAGTGTCTGCAAGGGCTCGTGCAGCGCCGCGTCATCGGCCGCGAAACGGCGCGCGAAGTCGCGAAGATTCCAGAGAGCTTCTGAGGTGACCGATGGAGTTCGATAAGTTACTAAAGCTGGTGGTCGAGAAAGGGGCATCCGACCTCTTCATCACCGCCGGTCGTCCGCCAACGATCAAGATCAACGGCAAGTTGTTCGCCGCATCGAAGAACGCGTTGTCGCCCGAACAGTCGCGCGAGATCGTGCTCGGCGTTATGAACAAGGACCAGCAGGACGCGTTCAAGCGCGATCACGAATGCAACTTCGCGATCAACACGCGCGGCCTCGGTCGCTTCCGCGTCAGCGCCTTCTATCAGCGCAACCTGATCGGTATGGTGTTGCGTCGAATCGAAGTGAACATTCCGAAAGTCGCGGAGCTTGGCTTGCCGCCGATTCTCGAACAGCTCGCGATGACGAAGCGAGGCTTGATCATATTCGTAGGTGCCACCGGCACCGGTAAGTCGACGTCGCTCGCTGCGATGATCGGCCACCGCAACGAAAATTCCAGCGGCCACATCATCAGCATCGAAGACCCGATCGAATACATACACCAGCATCGCGGCTGCATCATCACGCAACGCGAAGTTGGAATGGACACGGACAGTTTCGAAGTGGCCCTGAAGAACACGCTGCGACAGGCGCCCGACGTCATCATGATCGGCGAGGTACGTCAGCGCGAAACGATGGAGCAGGCGGTAACGTTCGCCGAAACGGGCCATTTGTGCTTGTGCACGTTGCACGCCAACAACGCCAACCAGGCGCTCGACCGCATCATTCACTTCTTCCCGAGTGATCGGCACGATCAAATCTGGATGGATCTGTCGCTGAACCTGAAAGCGATCATCGCGCAGCAGTTGATTCCCACAACCGACGGTCAGGGTCGCCGCGCGGCGGTGGAAGTGCTCATCAACACGCCGTTGATGGCCGACCACATTCGCAAAGGCGAAGTGCATCTGCTGAAAGAGTTGATGACGAAGTCCACCGAACTCGGCATGCAGACGTTCGACCAGGGCCTTTATCGTTTGTACAGCGCCGGCGAGATATCGTACGACGCGGCGCTCACACACGCCGACTCGGCAAACGACTTGCGCCTTATGATCAAACTCGGGGCGGATGCTGCGGGGCAGGAGTCGCTGACGGCAGCGGCCGGCAACCTCACGCTCGAAGACACCGAGTCGTCGTTCAACTATCGGCGCTGAGCAACGCCGGCCGGTCGTTACCTCGCTATCGGGTCGTATCTCTAAGATACGTTTCGGCGATGAGCCGCGCCGCAATCGCGTGCTGTTCGTCGATGTCGTGCGACAGTCCGCGGGCCTCGAAGCTGGTCAATCGCTCGTCGACGAGTTCCACGTTCAGCGCATAGCGCGCCTTCAGCTTCTTGGCGAAGCGTTTCGCCCTCAGCGCCATGTCGCTGAGCGTGTCATCCATGTTCAGCGGTAATCCGACAAGCAGCACTCCGGGTTGCCATTCCCGCATCAGCGCATCGACGGCGTCCCAGTCCGGTACGCCGTCGCGCGCGCGCACGGTGCCGAGTGCGCTTGCGGTGTGTGTGATGGTCTGGCCGGTCGCAACGCCGATGTTGCGCAACCCGAAATCGAAGGCGAGAACGGTCGACGGACGCGTCGCGGTCACGCGTGTCCGGCTTGGTTCGCAATCAGCCGAAAGTCGATGCCGAGCGAGGCTGCGGCTTTGTTCACCCGTTGGTCGAACGGTACGTCGAACAGGATGTTCACGTCGGCGGGGCAACTGAGCCACGTGTTTTCGAGCATTTCGTTTTCGAGTTGACCGCTGCCCCAGCCGGCGTACCCGAGTGCCACGAGATAACGTTTCGGCGCATTGCCGCCGCCAATGGCTTCGAGTGTCTGCCGCGCCGTGCTCAGCATCAGCCCATTGCCTAAAGGCAGGCTCGCGTCGTACTGCACCTCGTCGCTGTGAAGAATGAAGCCGCGCTCCGTCTTTACGGGTCCGCCTTCCATCACCGGCCGATCCGATGAGACCGTTCCGCCGATGCCGAGTTGTTCGAGCAGTTCGGCTACGCTCAGTTTCATCGGTCGGTTCACCATGAACCCCATCGCGCCTTCTTCGTTGTGTTCGCACACGTACGTGATGGTGTTGCTGAAGTAGTCGCCGCGCTGGCTCGGCATCGCGAGCAGAAA
>CAZLDA010000009.1:5618-17946 GCA_964557875.1 uncultured Pseudomonadales bacterium
ACGTGATGGTGTTGCTGAAGTAGTCGCCGCGCTGGCTCGGCATCGCGAGCAGAAAGTGGTGCTTCAGACAGGTATCGAGTGCCATGGCGCGCGGATCATAGCAGGTGACAGGACCTGCTCTAGGATGACGAGTAGTGGTTCTTTCGGAATTGCCAAGTGCGAATGATCTCAAGCACGTCCGTGGATTGCCGCATCTCTTCCGGGAACGGCGCGAACGGCGCCGCCTGGCGAACGATGCGAATGGCCGCATCGTCGAGCACTTTGAAACCGGAAGAATCGAGAATGCGCACGTCTTTCAGTCCGCCATCGGGCGTAATCGACACCATCAACCGCAGGCTGCCGTACAGCTGCTCGCGGCGCGCCTCTTCTGGGTAGTTGAGGTTGCCGACCGTCTCGACTTTGCGCCGCCACGACTGCAGGTAATACGCGTCTACCGCCGCGCGCGCCGAAACGCTCGTCAGCCGGCGCACGCGCGGTGATTTCGCTTCGGTGTTCGCCTCGAGATCCACCTGCGCTTCGAGGCTCGCAATTTCCTGGCTGAGATCCATGAGTCGTCGTTGATCGTTTGGCGACAGACGCGGTTCCACGGCGTCCTGCGGAGAGTCGATCGGAGCTTGTTCGTCGCGAGCGGACGAGGTGGTCAGCGTCGCGCGCGCGGCAATGCGCTCTTCCTGAGGCGTCGGGTCCGAAGCCACCTGTTGAACTGCGCTGTCGTGGAAGTCTGCCGTTTCAGTGGTGGTGGTCTCGCGCGCCTCGGCGGCGTCGCCACTGCCCAGTTGGTTCGACTGCGCCAGAAAGTCCGCCTTGTCGGGGTTCGCCCGGTCGTCGTGCTGGGCCAGCGTCACTTCGATGGTCGGCGCCCGCGAATGGTCGACGTGCCAGGCGAACCCGACGCCGAGGATCAGCGCTGCATGTAGTGAGGCCGCAAGGAAAACGGTGAACGACAACCGGTCCCGCGGTGTGATGGCGGCATCCATGTTCTTATCTTCTCGAGTCGCTCTCAGCGCTGCTAGCGGCGCGCCCTCTCGTTGAGTTTTGCATCGATGCAATCAATGAGTTTAGCGGCAATATCGAGGCCGAACTGTGCATCGAGTTCGCGAATGCACGTCGGGCAGGTGACGTTCACTTCCGTCAAATAGTCCCCGATCACGTCGATCCCGACGAAATACAAGCCGCGGCGCACCAGTTCGGGGCCGACCTGTTCGGCGATCCATCGATCGCGCGGCGTCAGCGGCCGACCTTCGCCGGTGCCACCGGCGGCGAGATTGCCGCGGGCTTCGCCGGCCTTCGGAATGCGTGCGAGCGCATAGGGGATCGGCTCGCCGTTGACGATGAGGATGCGTTTGTCGCCGTCTTTGATCTCGGGCAGGAACACCTGCGCCATGATCTGTTGGCTGCCGTGTTGAGTAAGCGTCTCAATGACGACCGACAGGTTCGGATCGCCTTCCATCAGCCGGAAGATATTCGCGCCTCCCATCCCGTCGAGCGGCTTCAGCACGATGTGTTTGTGCGTTGCCTGGAATTCCCGGATCACGTCCGCGCGCCGCGTCACCACCAGCGGCGGACCGCACTGTGGGAACGCGGTCGCGAAGAACTTTTCGTTGCAGTCGCGCAGGCTGGCCGGACGATTCACCACCAGCACGCCCTCGTTCTCGGCGCGCTCGAGCAGGTAGGTGGTGTAGATGTACTCCATGTCGAACGGCGGATCTTTGCGCATGAAGATCACGTCGCAGTCGGCGAGCGGCTCGGCCACTTCCTCGCCGAGACAGTACCAGTCGGACAGCGCTCGAGCCGGGTCGAGCCGCTCTGCGAACGCATCGCTCAAAGAGAACGTTCGCAGGTATCCCCACGGACGCTCGTCGCGATAGAAGAGGTCACCCTGCAGCACGCAACGGATGTCCCAACCACGACGTTGCGCCGCGCGAATCATCGCCAGAGTGCTATCTTTCTTGAGGTTGATTTCGTCGATCGGATCGATGACGAAGACAGCTTTGCGCATCGGACTACGGGGCTCGCGTGACGGCTGTCAAAAGTACCCACATGGGTACTGGCGAGCAAGCAGAATGAGACAGAATTCCCTTTACAGTCGGCGACTTATAGATCGACCCCAGAAATCGTGTTACAACGCGGATGTTCTGTTGGCCGGGCACTCCGGCGCAGTCATTCAGACACCTGAAATGGTGCCCGTCACACGGGTTAGAGCAAGGACCGTACCATGGAAGAGGAACTTCGGGGCGTCAAGGTGTTGGTCATTGATGACAGCAAGACCATTCGACGCAGCGCGGAGAACCTGTTGTCGAAGGCCGGCTGCGACGTCATCACCGCAACAGACGGATTCGACGCGCTCGCCAAGATCGCCGACTCACATCCGGAGATCATTTTCGTCGACATCATGATGCCGCGCCTCGACGGCTATCAGACCTGCGCGCTGATCAAGAACAACAGCGAGTTCAAGTCGACCCCCGTGGTGATGCTCTCCAGCAAGGACGGTCTGTTCGATAAGGCCAAGGGTCGTATCGTCGGGTCGGACCGTTACATCACGAAGCCGTTCAGCAAGGAAGAGCTCCTCGGCACCATCCGTACGTTGGTGAGCTAGTCAACGGAATCGAGGCAAGCGACGAAATGGCCCGTATTCTCGTAGTCGACGACTCACCTACTGAAACCCATCAGTTCGTCAACGTATTGGCGAAACACGGCCATCAGGTGCTGACCGCGGCATCGGGAACGGATGGAATCGATCTCGCGAACGAAGAACTCCCCGACGTCATCCTCATGGATGTCGTCATGCCGGGCATCAACGGTTTTCAGGCGACCCGGCAACTGACGCGCGACAACCAGACGCGCCACATCCCGGTGATCATCGTTTCATCGAAAGATCAGGACACCGATCGCGTCTGGGGTGAGCGACAGGGCGCCTCCGGGTATTTGACGAAGCCGGTCGACGAGAAAACGTTGATCTCGGCTGTCAACGGCGTGCTGGAAGAAAACTAGGTCAGCGCCGATGCCAGCCAGTCAGGTACTCCAGATCCTGCGCGACATCGAAGCGGATACGTTTCGAAATGCAGCGCCCTTGCCGCACAAGCGCGACACGCGGCCGGAATGGCAAGGCATCGGCTTTCAGCTGGGCGGCGTACGGCTGGTCTCGCCGCTCGGTGAGGTCAACGAGATTCTGAAGCTGCCGCGCGTAACGGCGTTGCCGCGGGTGCGGGATTGGATCGCCGGCGTCGCAAACGTTCGCGGCCGACTGATTCCGGTCGTGGACATGCACCGATATTTCGGTGTCACCGCTACCGTGCAACGGCTGCAATGGCGGCTGCTGATCGTCGACGGCGACGGCATCAGCGTGGGCCTCATCGTCGAGCAGTCGCTCGGCATGCAGCATTTTCAGGAAGACAGTTTCGAGAGTGGCCAGCCTGAGGGTTTCGATGCGATTCACCCTTTCATAAAGGGCGCGTATCGACACGGTGGCCGAGTGTTCTATGTGGTGAGTTTGGCGGCACTCGTTCGGGATGAACGGTTCTTAAACGTAGCGGAATAACGGAAAAGGGATATGAAGACGAACAAGATGTCGGCGAGTCCGCTGTTGAGCGCACTCATTGTCTTGTTGACGGTGACGTTGGCTGCGATGGGCTTCGTCATCGTTACGGACGACCGGTCCGTAACGGGCAACTACCCCCTCTTGCTGGCCGTTGGCGGCATCGTGCTGGTCGCGGTAATCGCGATGCTGATGCTGCGCGATGCGCGCCGAAAGTTGTCCGAGCAGGCCGAACAGAACGAGCGCAATCAAGCCGCCATTCTGCAGCTGCTCGACGAACTGGCCGACCTGGCTGAAGGCGACCTGACGGTGCACGCATCGGTTACCGAGAACTTCACGGGTGCCATCGCCGACTCGATCAACTTCGCCATCGACCAGATGCGCGGGCTGGTATCGAACATCAACCGCGTTTCCGTACGCGTTGCGCGCGCTGCAGAAGAAACGCAGCAGACTGCGCGCAGCCTCGCAAACGCTTCGGATAACCAGGCGCGCGAAATAACCGCCGCGTCCACCGCAATCAACGAAATGGCGGTGTCGATCGACCACGTGTCGTCGAACGCAGCGGAGTCTGCCGCCGTTGCAGAACGCGCGGTTGCGATAGCCAACAAAGGCGCTGATGTGGTGCAGGCCACGATCGGCGGGATGGACACGATTCGCGGCCAGATTCAGGAAACGTCGAAACGGATCAAACGACTCGGTGAGTCGAGCCAGGAGATCGGGGACATCGTTTCGCTGATCAACGACATCGCGGATCAGACCAACATTCTGTCGCTGAACGCAGCGATTCAGGCGTCGATGGCCGGTGATGCGGGCCGCGGCTTCGCGGTTGTTGCCGACGAAGTTCAGCGTCTGGCAGAACGTTCGTCCGCCGCAACGAAACAGATCGCTGCGCTCGTCAAAACCATTCAGACCGATACGAACGAAGCGGTCATCTCGATGGAGCAGACGACCACTGAAGTGGTCAGCGGCGCGAAGCGTGCACAAGATGCAGGCGTTGCGCTCGAAGAGATCGAGAGCGTGTCGACCTCGCTTGCCGAACTGATTCAGAACATCAGTAACGCCGCGCGCCAACAAGCCGCGTCGGCGGGACACGTCTCGAACACAATGGGTGTCATTCAGGAGATCACGTCGCAGACAGCGAACGGAACCGAGGCGACGGCCAAGTCGGTCGGTGCGTTGGCTGAGATGGCGAACGAGATGCGCGTGTCGGTGGAATTCTTCAAGCTGCCCGGCGAATCGAAGTCTCGTTGAACAGGAACGTATGGACGGATGTCACAGCGCACGCTGAGCATTCGTACTGGATAGGCGAATGACCGAGAGCCGAGAACATTTCGCGCTGGATTGGATCAAGCGCGAGATTGACGAAACGCTGAAGGCCGCGCGCCAGGCGCTCGAGGCCTATGCGGAATCGGACCGCGACGAAACGAAGATGCGCGCGTGTCTGACGTATCTGCACCAGGTGCACGGTACGTTGCTGATGCTGGAGCTTACCGGCGTCACGGTGCTCACCGATGAAATGGAGCAACTCGCTCAGGCGTTACTGGCTGGCTCGATATCGAACGTAGACGACGCGCAGCAACTGCTCATGCAGGGCATCCTGCAACTGCCTGCGTTCCTCGACGAGATTCAGAAAGGCTTCCCCGACTCGCGCCGCGCCGTGCTGCCGCTCGCCAACGAGTTGCGTGGGGCGCGCGGCGTAGAACGATTTCCCGATCCCGGCGCGCGCTCCGGTGTGGTGCTGCACGGTGTTGCGAGCAGCGAAACGCTGCAGCGCTTCGATCAGATAGACGGCGTCGAGAAGGCGCGCCGGATTCGAGCCGCTTATCAGCAGGTACTGTTGTCGGTTTTGAAGGGTGAGGATTCCAAGAAAGCGCTCGCCACGCTTGCCAAGGTTGCCGTAGGGCTCGAACGGATCTGTGAACGCACGCCTTACACGTCATTGTGGCGCGCGTTCTCGGCATTCGTCGCAGCGCTTTCCGACAGCAACGCAGAGCTGACCGGCGATGTGGTGCGTTTGTTGCGCCGCGTAGATGCCGAGATAAAAGCCCTCGCACAACACGGTGCCCAGGCACTGACACGGCCGCTGTCGCTCGAGCTCGTAAAGCAACTCATCGACGCGGCACGCGAACATGGCAACGACAGTCCGGACATCAAGCAACTGGGCGACGCGATTGCACAGGAACCGCCGGAAGAGCGGTTGGCGATCTCCAAGCGCGAAGCAATCCATACGGCTGCTGCCGCGCTGCGCGAAGAACTCGCCGGCGTAAAGGATGCGCTCGATCTGTTCGTGCGCGGCGACTCGCGTTCCAGCGAAACGCTGATGCAGTTGGCGGTGCCCCTCAAACAAATCGGCAGCACGTTGTCGATTCTCGGTTTCGAGAGCTCGCGCGCGGTCATCGCAGATCAGGTCGAAGCGATTCAAGCCGCGGTTACTCGCGGTTCATTCGACGACGTGTTGCTGCTCGGCGTCGCGTCCGCACTGCTTCAGGTCGATGAGAACCTCGCCGGCATCGCGCAACAACGCAGCGGTCTCGGCGGAACGTCCGATGCGTCGGGCCTGATCAACGAAGCGCAGGTTGCGGTGCTCGGTGAAGCCCGGACGGGTATCGAGCAGGTGAAGCAGGCTGTCGTCGATTATGTGTCGGCGCAGTGGGATACGAATCGTCTGGCGGACGTTCCGGCGTTGCTGGCGGCGATCAAAGGCGCACTCGCCATGGTTCCGCTTGCAGCTGCGGCTGAACAGCTTGGACGTTGCGGTCTTTATGTCAGCAACGAACTCGTTACCGGCAATACTCCCGATTGGGCGGCGCTCGACGCGTTCGCCGATGCGATCAGCGGCATCGACTATTACCTTGAACGCCTCTGCGAAGACGCAGCGGCGCCGGGCGACGAAATACTGAGTGTCGTCGAGCGCAGCTTGACGCAGTTGGGTTACGGGGCGGGCAGCGAACTCGCAATGCGTCCGCCTGTGCCGGTCGCGGAACTCAAGCCGGCCCCGCCGCCGGTGGTGGTTACACCGCCACCGCAACGCGAAGCGACGACAGTCGACGACGAAGAGGAACTCGTCACCGATGAATCTGTGGAAGACCTGCAGAGCAAAAAGCTGCAGAGCGAGGAGCTTCAAGAAGAACCGTTCGCGGAAGAAGAGTTGGTGGACGAGGTGCCGGACACGGCGCCCGAACCGGTTGCTGTGCCGCAGCATGAATCCGCGTTCGAGGAAGTGGCGGCTCGCGCACCGAGTCCGGCCGCAAAACGTGCAGCGCCAACTGCCGAGTTCGATCTGGTCATCGAAGATCCGGACGAGCTGTCGACTGGTGCGGTCAGTGTTGAAGAGCTGGAAGACGAAGCATTCGATCTGAACAAGGCGCTGTTCGGCGACGAACCCGAAACGCCCGCGCCGTCGGAGCCCGCGTTCGGACGCAAGCCGCCTGCTCCGATGAACTTCAAGAGCGATTCGCAGCTCACTGCTCCCGTTGGTGAGCCGCCGAAGCGCGCTGAAGTCACCGCAGAACCGCCATTGCGCGAAGCGCTGCCGCGAGAGGCGCCGCCGCTGCAAGCACCGATGCGGCAAGCGTCACCGCCGCAAGTGCCACCCGCGCGCCAGACGCCACCTCCGCTACGTCAAGCGCCATCGCCCCAGGCACCACGGCATCAAGCACCCGTGCTCCAGGAAGCGGATGCAGCATCCGACATCGACGACGACATTCTCGAAATATTCGTCGAGGAAGTAGGCGAAGTTCTGGAGCGCATCGACCTGTGGCTGCCGCAATGGTCGGCGGAGTTCTCGAACGATGAAGCGCTAACCGAAGTACGTCGCGCTTTCCACACGTTGAAAGGCAGCGGCCGCATCGTTGGTGCGAATGTCATCGGTGAACTGGCCTGGTCCGTCGAGAACATGTTGAACCGGGTGATGGACGGCACGGTGGAGCCGAATCACCAGATTGCCGCGGTCACACGCGAAGCGCGCGCTGCGGTTCCGGCATTGTGTCAGGCGTTCGAGAGTCGTCGCCCGGCGTCCGACGGTCCAATCGCGACGATCATCGAAAAAGCCGATGTGCTCGCGTCGGGTGGGCGACTGGAAGAGTTCGTCGACGCCGAGCCGGCGGCCGAAGAAACAACGGTGGCTCCGACTCGAAACGCCGCGCCGGTGGAAGAGATCACTGTCGACGAGCTGCCCAAGGCAGATCTCACCGAACTGTCGATGGATGTCAGCACCGAAGACGCCGAAACGTTCGCGTTGTTCGAACAGGAAGCCGCACTACATCTGCAAGTGCTCGAGGAACGCTTCGTGAATGCCGATGTGATCGGTGCCGATGCCGTGAGTGACGACGCGTTGCGCGCGTTGCATACACTGCGCGGCAGCGCATCCATGGCCGGCGTCGACAGCATCGCGCGCGTTGCCGGCCCCCTCTATGACGTCGCCAGAGAGTCGCGCGATCGCGGGTCACACATCGGTTCCGACATCGTCGACTACATCCAGCAAGGCGTCTTTGCGTTGCGCCGTACGCTGAGTGCGCTTTCGGAAGGCAGCGAGCCCCAGGAAGATCTCGCGTCGTTCGAGACGGAGGCGAAACGCCTCATCGCAGGACTCGGCGCGGGCGCGTCTGCATCTGCATTGCTGAGCCTCGATGGCGCACCCGTATTGCTCGGTGCCAGCGACTTCCTGACGGGCTGGCTGAGCGGCGCCATGGATCTCGGCGCGCTGTCCGACATCGTTGCCGCATTGCACGAACTGCGCAACGAAGCAGAAAGCCAGGGTCAGACGGTGATTACGAACTTGTGCGATGCGTTGATCGCCGCGTATGAGCGTCTCGAAGATCACCCGCTGAACCAGGCTGCGTACACTGCGCTGCACGCCGCGCATGAGACGCTGCTGGGAATGTTCGATGCGATTGCATCGGAACAACGGTTGCCAGATGCGTCGAAAGAAATCCGGGCACTCGCAGACGTTCGCGTTGCCGAGCGTGCAGAAGAAAAGCTCGATCTCGACGAACCGGAGGAACGCGCGCCGCGTTCTGCCAAGGTCGTCGATTTCCCTACGTTCTTCCGACCGCCGCCGCCCGAGCTTCCGAAGGAATCGGTTGCGCCGCCTGTCGTTGAGCAGAGGCCGGTAGAACAGAAGCTGGTAGAGCCCGCACCGATAGAGCAGAAACCGCGAGTTGAAGCCGCAGCACCGACCGCGCCGGTCGAAGTGCCGGAATCAGAGGTGCCGTTGCTCGAAGAACGCGTCGAGGCTCCGGTTTCGAAAGCGCCATCACCTCCCGCGGTCGCGTTGCCACCCGACGCAGACCACGAAATTCTCGAGATCTTCTTCGAAGAAGCGGACGAGTTGCTGGAGGCGATAGACCAGAGCGTCCACGAGTGGCTGGGGATGCCCGACAACCGCGTTCATCTCGAGAATCTGCTGCGCGCGTTGCACACATTGAAAGGCGGCGCGCGTCTTGCCGGTCTGAGTGCGCTCGGCGACGACGCGCACACGTTCGAATCGGTCCTCATCGCCGTTCAGGGCAAACCGTCGCTGCCGGCCGGGTTCTTTGACGGGCTTCAACTGCGCCACGATGAGATGCTGGCGATGGTGAACGCACTGCGCATCGCAGCAGGTGATGACGCACCGAAACCGACGCCGGTAGTCCCGGAACGTCCGGTACTGAAAGCGCCAGCGCAGGAACCGGGACCGCGACCTGTTGCGCCGCCGCGCGCAGTTGCACCTGCCGCTCCGGTTGCTGCGGTTCCATCGCGCGCGCCCGCAGAGTCTGAAGAAGCGGTCGAGGCAGACACCGAACGCGATGAAGGGGTTGCGCGCAGCCGCGGGGCTCAGGAACCGCGCGAGATGGTGCGCGTGTCGGCCGGCTTGCTCGAACAACTCGTCAACCTCGCCGGCGAGGCCAGCATCATCCGCTCGCGCGTCGAGCAGGGAATGAACGACTTCAGCACGTCGCTCGAAGAGATGGAGATCACCATCGAGCGCGTGCGCGAACAACTGCGTCGTCTCGAGATCGAGACCGAAACGCAGGTGTTGTTCCGTCACGAGATCAATCAGGGGCAGGACTACGAAGAGTTCGACCCGCTGGAGATGGACCGCTATTCCCAGTTGCAGCAACTGTCGCGTTCGCTGTCGGAAAGCGCGTCGGACATGCTGGACCTGAAAGAAACGTTGGCGTTCAAAGCCCGCGAATCCGAAACGCTATTGATCCAGCAGGCACGCGTGAACACCGAGCTCCAAGAAGGCTTGATGCGCACGCGCATGGTGCCGTTCAACCGCCTGTTGCCGCGCCTGCGCAGAACCGTTCGCCAAGTGGCGCGCGAGCTCGGTAAAGAAGTCGATTTCCATGCATACAACGCCGAAGGTGAGCTCGACCGCAACGTGCTTGAGCGTATGGTGCCGCCGCTGGAACACATGCTGCGCAATGCGGTGGACCATGGTATCGAGCGCGCTGAATTCCGCCGCGGCTTCGGCAAACCGGATGTCGGGCGCATCGACCTGCGACTGTCGCGCGAGGCCGGTGATGTCGTCATCGAGATCTCCGATGACGGCGCCGGTATCGACGTGGAATCCGTTCGCGCGAAAGCGATCGAGCGCGGCCTGATGGCGGCCGACGCACGATTGCGCGACGACGAGGTGCTTCAGTTCGTATTCGCCCCTGGCTTCAGCACCGCGAAGTCGGTGACGCAGATCTCCGGCCGTGGTGTCGGCATGGACGTAGTGCACAGCGCCGTGAAGCAACTCGGCGGCAGCATCACGATCATGTCGATGCCCGGCAAGGGCACCCGCTTCACGGTACGGTTGCCGTTCACGGTATCAGTGAACCGCGCCTTGATGGTGTCGGTAGGGGAAGATCAGTACGCGATCCCGCTGAACACGATCGAGGGCATCGTGCGCGTTTCCGGTGCCGAACTCGAAAGATTGTATCGCCCCGACGGCGGTGGCTTCGAATACGCCGGTGTGCCGTATCGCGTGCGTTATCTCGGAAGCTTCATAGGCCGCGACTATGTGGCGTTGTCAGATCGTGGCTCCGTTCCGGTCGTGCTCGTCCGCTCGGGTGATCGCGCCGTGGCCGTACACGTCGATGGTGTACAAGGCAGCCGCGAAATCGTGGTGAAAAGCCTTGGTCCGCAGTTCGCCGGCGTCGGTGGAATCTCGGGCGCCACGATTCTCGGCGACGGCAGTGTGGTGGTCATCCTAGACCTGCTCGCGTTGATTCGTGCGCAGACCGCACCGATCTACGCGAACGGTCTACCTGAGGCGGCAGCCGATCGACCGACGTGCGTGATGGTCGTCGACGACTCAGTCACGGTGCGCAAGGTCACGTCACGTTTGCTCGAACGCCAGGGAATGGACGTAATGCTCGCGAAGGACGGCGTTGAAGCAGTTGCGATGCTGCAGGAACGACGCCCGGACATCATGCTGCTCGACATCGAAATGCCGCGTATGGACGGTTTCGAAGTGGCGCGCCAGATTCGTCACGACGATCGTTTGTCGAACCTGCCGATCGTGATGATCAGTTCGCGCACCGGAAGCAAGCACCAGGAACGTGCAGAAGAACTCGGCGTGAATCGCTTCCTCGGCAAGCCGTTCCAGGAGAACGAGCTGCTCGCGACGATCGCAGAGCTCGTACACTAGGAAATCTAAGAAATGGCGGCGCTTTTGGCACCACAGGACGCAAAGGAACTTGCATGTGTGATGATTCCGCTCGCGGACTCACACCTGCTGCTGCCCAACGTGACGATCGCGGAAATTCTGCCGTGGCGTCGCGTAAAGCCTTTGGCCGATGGTCCGAAATGGTGCCTGGGTCTGCTCGGCTGGCGCGGTGAAACGGTGCCGGTCATTCAATTCGAAGCGTTGAATGGCGGAGAGTTCCTTGGCGGCGGCCGCAGTCGTTGTCTCTTGATCATGAACCGCGCGCGTCGCGCGACGGGGCGCGCGTTCTACGGTCTCGCGTCGTCGGGCCTACCACGTATCGTGCATCTCTCAGACGACGACCTGCAGAATCGATCCGTTCGTCTCGGGCCGGCTGAAGTTGCAGCACTGCACGTCGGCACGGAAACGGCGGTCGTTCCGAACCTCTCGTTCATCGAAGAACAATTGGCGATGCTTCCGTAACCGCTCTGTGAGAGCGGCCTGACGGGGCCGTTAAGGCGCGTCCCACCCCCACGATTGTCGCAACACGGCGAGCGCCGCCAGTGGCGCGGTGTCTGCCCGCAGAATCAACCGGCCGAGCCCCATCGATATCGCGCCGTTCGCCTGTGCAGCGGCGCGTTCGGTATCACTGAAACCACCTTCAGGCCCGACCAGCAGCAGCGTATCGACCAGCGGCGCCTCGCCGAGCAGCGCAGGTGCGCCTGGATCGAGCAGCAACATCCGCGCGCCAAGCGACGCTTCGAATAACGCCGGCAGCGTCAACGGAGCGTGCAAGACGGGTAGCCGCAGGCGGCCGCATTGTTCCGCGGCGCTTTCGAGGATGCGTTGCCAGTGCGTCTCGCGTCGTGCCACGCGCGGACCTTCGATGTGCACCTCGGTGCGTTCGGTTTCGAGCGGCCAGATGTCGGTAACGCCGAGTTCCGTTGCCTTCTGCAACGCGAAGTCGAATCGCTCGCCTTTGATCAGCGCTTGTGCGAGGTGCAGTCTCACGCGCGGCGGCGGATGTTGCTCCGTGAGGGCGCCGACGCGCACTTCGCACGCACGTGTATCGGCGTTTTGCACTTCGGCCTCGTAGCCGTTGCCGTCGCCGTTGAACAGCAGCACACGGTCGCCGCGGCGTTGCCGCAGCACGCGACACAAGTAGTGCGAGCGAT
>CAZLDA010000010.1:0-17684 GCA_964557875.1 uncultured Pseudomonadales bacterium
CAGATCAGGACGCTGACCGAGCGCGACATCCTGATCACGCCGGCGCTCGGCTCCGACATCACCTCGTCGAGCTTCGGCGACGTCGACAAGGCGATTCCGATCGGATACGCCGGCGCGAACCTCAAGCGCGCGGAACTACAACGGTTGTCGATCGATCCAGCGCAGTATGCGCTGGAGCGTTCGTTCATCGAAGCGTGCGTCATAACGCCGCAGCCGGTGCAATTCGTGAAGATCGACAACCGCTCGCGCTTCGACGATTCGGTGATTCGCAAACGCCTGCACGTGCCACTGGGCGAGCCGCTGGATACGAAGGAACTCGATAAGAACATCGGGCAGATCTACGCGCTCGGTTTTCTGAACCTGGTGACCTACGACGTCGTGGAAGAGGACGGCAAGTCGGGCATCGTGGTGCATGTGACGCAAGACCCCCGCGGCACACGCTTCCTCGAGTGGGGTCTGGACATCTTCAGCGGCAACGAAGGCACGGATGCGAACCTGCGTCTCGCCGTTCTGAATACAGCGCTCGACGATTACGGTTCGGAGCAACGTTTTCTCGTGCAGCTCGGCGAAACACCCGGCGCAATGTGGGAGGTGTACAAGGCGGTGGATCCGGAACGGCAGATCTATCTGCGTCCGAAGGCCTTCTGGGAGCGGCAGGACCTGACCACGTTCGACAGCAGCGGCCGCGAGCTCAACACGTACAGAGTCAGCCAGTTCGGCGGCCAACTCGACGTGCTGCGCGAATTCGGACGTTACGCTGCCGCCTCCGTCGGCCTGCGACGTTTCTCGGGCGACGCACACGTCGGTATCGGCTCCCCGTCCACGCCGGACTACAGCTACAACGGCGCCGAGTACGTGTTCAACTTATCGCTCGACCGGCTCGACGACCGTTATTTCCCGAATAGCGGCGCGTATGCGAACGTGTCGTATCTGAAATCCGCGACGGCGCTCGGCGCGGACGAGCCGTACGAACAGATCATGTCGAACGCCTTCTATGCCTGGACGCGCGAGCGCCACACGATCATCGGCGGCTTCCGCTACGACATGACGTTCGACGACGATGCGCCGATCTATGCATTGTTCCGCGGCGGCGGCCTGTTCAACCTGTCGGGCCTCGAGCCAAACCGCGTGAACGGTCAGAACTTCGGCGTGCTGCTCGCGACTTACCGGTTCGATCTCAGCGGCAAGGGCGGGCTGTTTCCGGCTTACTTCGGCGTGTCGGCGGAATTCGGTAACGCCGGTGAACACCACGACGACGTTTTCTCCAACGGCATCATGAACGGCAGCCTCTACTTCGGAAACCGTTCGCCGATCGGGCCGTTATATTGGGGTATGGGTTTTGCCGAGGGCGGCAACAGAACCTACTTCCTGCGTTTGGGCAACGTATTCGGACGATCGACGATCGGGCGCTGAGCGCCCCTTCGTCGCGTCGTCTGCAGGTAGGACGCCAGGCTAGGATTCGTTCTCGTCGTGGGCGGTAACGCTTACCGAGCCGTCTGAATCAACCGACGCGCTCAATGTGATCGGGCGACAGCACACCGCGCAGTCTTCGATGTACTCCTGGAACTCGACGCTGCAGTCGACGACCACTTCGATGCGTTCGCCGCAATACGGACAGTCGACGTAGGTGCTTTCCGTGGCGTTCACGGCGGCCCTAATCCTCGTCCTCGTCGCCGCATTCCTTCGCCGCCCACTTCCCGGTGAACGTCATGTTCAGGCCGCTGGCGGCGTTGCCTTCGCCTTTCACGGCGTGCATCGATCCGGAGACCGAGCGCGCGCTGTCCGCGACGAGTTCGACGCTTCGCTCCGCCGGACCGGAATCGGTATCGCAATGCTCGGCCACCGTCCAACGCGACGCCGTCTGTGTATTCACGGTGCGCCGGCAGCCTTCCTTGTGCGCGTCGTCGTCGTTCTCGAACGCGGTGCCTTTTGCGAGATCCTCGAGAGTGACGCACGTTCTGGACGTGCTCGTCTTCGTCTGGCCCTTGCGTTCGGCCCACTTCCTTTCCATCTCGGTGCGTTGCTCGGGCGTCAGTTTCGCGAGCACGGACGGCGGCGGCTCACCCTGCAGCGAGTAGCTGTACGTTACGTCCCACAGTCCCGGTTCGATGTGCAGCGGTTCGGCCGTTGTGCTCGCCGCCAATCCGCACAGTGCTGTTGTCGCCAATGTCATCACGGTTGCTTTGAGTTCGAAGTGCATCGAGTGAGTCTCCCGTAACGTAGTATTCGTCGCGTGGTCGACACACACGCGCATGGCTACTGTATCCCAGCTCGCCAACGCAATCCGCATCGCGGATTGCGCGACTTAGTCATCGTCCTATCGTGGCTGATCACCGCGCCGGCCTGGAGCGTCGACCCGGCGGATTCGGTTGCACACGCGTTGCAGCAGATTGAAGCGAAGCGCTACGGCCTGGCGCGCAACTATCTCGATATCGTGGTGACGGATCAGCGTTTGAGCGGAGTGCAACGCTCGCGCGCCTATTACTACCGCGGTTACGCATTCCTGGCGGAAGGTCTCTACGTTTCGGCAGCACAGGACTACGAGCGCGCACTCGAACTCGACCCGGCCAATTCGACGGTACTCGCCGAGCTGGGTCGCCTGTATGCGGACGGTGCAGGTGTGGAGAAGAACTCGGCGACTGCTTTCAAGCTGTTCTTGAAAGCGGCGCGAGGCGGCAACGAGAACGCAGGGCTCTACGTCGGCTACGCATTGCTCGGCGGCGTGGGAGTCACGCGCGATGTTCCTAAGGCGCGCTACTGGCTGCGCGAAGCCGCAAATGCCGGACACGTCGATGCACTCGTGCAACTCGCACGGAGCTATCGCGCACCGTTCAGCGATCCGCCCGATATCGAGCGCGCGATGACGCTCTACCAACAGGCGATCAATCAGGGTTCGGTCGAAGCGCTAACGGCGCTCGGCTACGTGTATCTCGGTGGAGAAACCGGCACGCCTGACTTGAAGCGCGCGACCGAGTACTTCCGTCAGGCCGCACAACGCGATTCACCCGCTGCTCAGACTGCGCTTGGGTTCTTGAGTCTGACCAACCGGCAGTACTCGGACGCGCGGCACTGGTTCGAACGCGCAGCCGCGGCGCAGCACGCGGAGGCATTCACCGGACTGGGCCGGATGTACCAGGATGGATTGGGCGTAACCGCGAACCGGGCACGGGCGATCGAAAATTACGCCACCGGTGCCGCATTGGGCGATGTGCAGTCGCAATTGCGCCTCGCGACACTAGACCTGGAACCGCCGGTTTCTCAGGCGCGCACCGAATCTGCGCTGCGCTGGTTGCGGATCGCGGCTGAGCAGGACCATCCGCAGGGCCACAACGGCCTGGCGTGGGTGCTGGCAACGACCCGGTACGATCAGTTGCGCGATGGCGCCACTGCCGTCAGCGAAGCGAACCGCGCCATCACCCTTGCACGAACCGCGAGCACGCTCGATACGCTTGCGGCCGCGTATGCCGAATCGGGCGATTTCGAAAAAGCGGTTGCGACACAGCGCGACGCGATCGCGGCACTCGGAAAAGACGAGGAGCGACTGCGCAAGCCGTTCGAGCAGCATCTCGATCACTATCTGAAAGGAGAGGCCTGGCGCGAGTGATCCGGCGTCCACGGATGGCGCGCGAACTTGGCCCGCTGAGGCCTTTCTGGTACAACACGTGCGTTTTTTCGCCAGGCTGTACGCATGACTACCGATCGCCGACACATCGACCTCGTGTTGCGCGTCTTCAAAGAACTCGCTTCTGCCCGCGCCACTGATTTCGCCGAGAGGGGCATCACCCCCGGTGCGGTGAATACGCGCCTGAGAGAACTCGGTGAGCCGATGGGCACGTGGGAGGTGCGCGGCGCATTCACGATGCTCGAACGCGACGGCGCGATCGTCATCGACGAGCAGACCGGCGCATGGCATCTCGCCGAAGATCGCGCCAAGCCTCAGAAGCGACGCGGTACCGCCTGATCGAATCCCCGCGCGCCGCCCGCATTTATCGATGGACAGCGCCGCACCCATTGTTCTGACGTGGGACTGGCCACACCGGTTGTGGCATTGGGCCTTTGCGTGCTGCATCGGCGTTTCGCTATACACCGGGCTCACTGCCAACGGCGATGTGATGAACGTGCACATCGCCAGCGGCATAACCGTGATCGGACTGCTGCTGTTCCGCCTTGGCTGGGCGCTCTGGGGCAGCCGCTACGTTCGCATCGGCCAATACCGAACATCGGCTGCCGCGGTGTGGCAGCACTTGCGCGGCCGACCGCGCCGCAACGTCGTGCATTCCGCGCCAGCGGCAGCGATGGCGCTCGCGATGTTCGGCGTCGTGCTGGTGCAGGCGGTATCGGGATTGTTCTCGAGCGACGACATCCTCACGGACGGACCCTTTGTACGGCTGGTCAGCAGCCGCGGCGTCGACATCGCCACCGCGATTCACACACGCGTGTTCTGGATCGTGCTGGTGTTGATCGGCGTGCACATCGTCGCGATCGGCTGGTATGCCATGCGGCGCGATCTGATCGCGCTATCGATGCTGCACGGCCGTCAACAGGTGGAACTGCCGCCGATCACGCGGCATCGCTGGCCGCACGCGGCAGCCACGATGCTTGGCGCGGCCATGCTCATCTGGCTGGCCGCGCGCTGGATCTGATCGCTATTCCTTCTTGAACGTGTCGTGGCAGCTCTTGCAGGATTTGCCGAGCGCGCCGAGCGCGGCGCCGAACTTCGACATGTCACCGCTCTTCACGATTGCATCGAGTTCATCGGCCGCGGTTTGAAATGCGGTCAGGCGTTCTTTGAAGGCAGCGGGATCTTCCCAGATCTTCGGCAGCGCATCGGTGTCGCCGTCCTTCGTGTCGGCGCCGAACAGGTCCGGCGCGATGTGCGACAAACCGGCGAGAGCCGCGCTGTGCACGGGGATGTGGTCCTTGTGGTCGACCTCACCCTTCGCAATCGAACCGAGCGCCTTCATGTGCCCGCCAACCGCGTCCATCACGTTCTTCCGGTAGTCGATCGCATTCTGGTCCGCCGCCGCAGACGCCGCCAACACCGCTGCCATGACCCCTACTAATATCCGCATGCTGTCTCCGCCTGATTGGTTTTATCGAGTTCCAACGGGAGCTTACGAAAAGCGCCGCCTGAAAAGAAACCCCGTTTTGCTTTGTGTATTTTTTTCAGATAGATATAGTAGGCACCTCCTTGCAGTATCAAGAATTACACGGAAGTGATTGATCGTTCAGAGAGTCGGCTGATCAGCCAGGATCGCGTCAACCGTCACCGCCGCGAGCGGGCGACTCCTCCACCCAGCCGGATGCCGCAACGGGCACCGCGCAAAACCACCGGACAGATCGCCGATCAGTAGATCTCGTCCGGCTTCAGGTTGAAGCGGCGCACCAGCTCGGTTCGTACCCGGTCGAAAGCCTCGGCGTCGTTGCCGCGCAACGTGTCGAGCTCGCGCTTCACTTCACCCAGGCCCTGATCGACGACGACCTCGACGCGTCGGTTTTTCAAACGCCCCTCTGGCGTATTGTTGGGAACTAGCGGACGTGAATCGGCGTAACCCGCGACCGTGAACCGCCGTTGGTCAAGCGAGCCGTCTTCGAACAATCCGTGCGCAACGGCGATTGCCCGCGACGTCGACAATTCGAGATTCGAGTTGAACGCCGTCGTGGTAATCGGCACGTCGTCGGTATGACCCTCCACCGCGATCTGGCCCTTCGTGACTTTCAGTACGCCGCGAATGATCTTCAACACCGGTTTGAAGTCCTTCGTCAGCGACGCCGATCCGGATGCAAATGTGCCGTGCTCCTTCACTCGCAAGACGATACGGCGGCCGTTCGTTTCTACTTCAAGCACTCCGGCCGCAATCTCTTTCGACAGCGCGGTAGCCAGCATCACCGCATCGTGTTCCGTCTCGCCCACCAGCGTCGCTACACCGTCGACGACGTGTTGCTCCGCTTTTCGATCTGGCCCGGGTTCCTGCGCCACAACAGCGTCTGGTGTGGCACATGCGGCTGGAGGGTTCGGCGATGAAGCAACCGGATCTATCGGCACTTGCGCCTTTACGAGCCCGTTGGTCGCGGAGCCGTCGAAGCGCACCTGCGTTTGTACTCCGAACTCGCTACGCATCGTCTCGGCAATGCGTTTGTACTTCTCCACGTCCATCGACGAGAACGACAGCAGCAGAACGAAGAAGCACATCAGCAACACCATCAGATCGGCGAACGTCACGATCCAGCCGGGCGCGCGCTCCTCTGTCGGCGGCCGCTCGTCCATGTAGTCTTCGAGCGGCACCGACTATGCGGCCCTATCGCGCATGGAGTCGCGTTTGGAATCAGGCAGATATGCTCTCAACATCGAGCGGACCACGCGCGGGTTCTGGCCGGCCTGTATGGCGAGCAGCGCGTCGATGATCATCGACTTCACGCGACCTTCTTCGACGCGGCGCAGCGTGAGCTTGTCGGCAATCGGCAGCGCGATCATGTTGGCTAGAACCGCGCCATAGAGGGTCGTCAGCAACGCGACGCCCATGGCAGGCCCGATCTTCTTCGGATCGTCCATGTTGCCCAGCATGGCTACCAGACCCACAAGCGTTCCGATCATGCCCATCGCGGGGCTCACGTCGCCGAGCGCCTTGAAGATCTTCGCGCCCCACTCGTGCCGCTCGATCGTTTGGCGTAGTTCCTTCGAGAGCAGCGAGCGCACCATGTCCACATCGTGACCATCGACCAGCAGCTGCACGCCGCGGTCCAGAAATTCGTTCGAGAACTTCCGACCTTCCAACGACAGCAATCCGCCTTTGCGCGCCGCGTCCGCGATCTGCACTACTTCGTCGATCAGCTCCTGCGGCTCCACGTGGTCGAAACTGAACGCCTTCAACGCCACACGGATCGCGCCGAGAAACTGGGCGACGCTGAACTTGATCAACACCACGAAGATCGAACCGACCAACACGATCAACATCGACGGCACGTCGAAGTACATGCCGACGGAACCGCCCATCAGCATGGCGGCCAGCACGATACCCAGCGCGCCGACGAGGCCTAGCAGCGTTGCGAGATCCATCCGTGAATCGAAACCTTGCGACCCAAACGTGGCCTTCGAAGTCTAGTAGGAGATTCGCAATCCGCCCGTTTCCAGGCGCGTCGTTGACCACAGCCAACAGGCGCGGTTAACGTCGCGCCATGGCTACAGAACCGACGATCAATTTCGAAGCCGCACTCGAAGAACTCGAGCAACTGGTCGAGCGCATGGAAACCGGCGATCTCTCGCTCGAGGAATCACTGAAGGCATTCGAGCGCGGCGTTGCGCTCACGCGGGATTGTCAGAAAGCGCTGCAGGCTGCCGAGTTGCGCGTGCAGGCTCTCACCGAAACCGAGGATGGGCTCGCGCTCGAGGACGTCGACGCCGACGAATTCGAGCACGATGATGACGTCTGACTCCGCGCTGCTCGCCCACTACCTCGAACTGATCGAATCCGAGCTTGCTGCTCGCCTGACGCTTACGAGCGATCTCGCGCCGCGTCTGGTCGAGGCAATGCAGTACGCGACCCTCGGCGGCGGCAAACGGATTCGCCCGCTGTTGACGTGCGCAACGGCGGCGAGCCTCGGCACCGATCCGGCGCACGCACTCGCACCGGCGTGTGCAATCGAGCTGATTCACGCCTACTCACTGATTCACGATGACCTGCCCGCGATGGACGACGACGAACTTCGGCGCGGTCGACCGACAGTGCACATCGTGTTCGGCGAAGCAGTCGCAATTCTGGCCGGCGATGCGTTACAGGCGCTCGCGTTCGAAACAATCGGCAGTGCGGCGACGCTGTCGTTCGACGCACGCGTGGCGATGATCGGACTGCTGGCGCGAGCGGCGGGCTGGAGTGGCATGGTCGGCGGACAGACGTTCGACATGGATGCGACCGGCCGAACCTTGTCGCTGGACGCACTCGAGTCAATGCATCGCGCGAAGACCGGTGCGCTGCTGACGACCGCCGTCGAACTCGGCGCAATCGCAGCGGGTGCGGATGGGAACACGCGCGCAGAGCTGCGCGAATTCGGCGCCGCAGTCGGCCTCGCGTTTCAAGTGGTGGACGATCTACTCGATGTCACCGGCACGACGGAGCACATCGGCAAGCGCGCCGGCGCAGACGCGGCGTTGGGAAAGAACACCTTTCCCGGCCTCCTCGGTCTCGAGGAGACGCGCAAACGCGCCACGTCACTTCACCAGCAGGCGGTCGATGCGCTGCATCGCGCCGGAATCGAATCGGGGCCGCTGCATGAGATCGCCCGGGGGATCGTCGAACGCACGTACTAGCGTGCGCGAACTCAGTAGAGCTGTTTCAACACCAGCACGCCGGCCTGTTGATCCATCTTCACCTTGCGCAGGAACGACATGCCCAACAACACTTCAAGGGGGTAGTCGCCGGGAATCACCGCGGCGCGAACGTGATGCGTCTGTATTCCGCCGACCGTCAGCGTATCGAGATCGATGAGATATGACTCCACCTGTCCTTGAGCCGTGACTACGGAAGCGCGTTCCGGTGAATCAGCAAACTGAATGTTCATCTGCTTCGCGGTGCGTTCGCTGATGGCAACCAACGACGCGCCGGTGTCCACCAGGAAATCGGCCATGTGGCCGTTGATGGAGCCCCGCGTTCGGTACTGGCCGATGCCATCCGGAGCAATCGACAAACTCGTATTGGTCGGCGCCTGGAACGTTCCGCCGACGCGATCGCTCAGTGTCAGTTTGTACGTTTCGCCTTTGTAGCTGACCACCGCGTGCTGCGCGTCGGATTCCACGAGCGTTACACCTTCAGCCGAGGTCTGGCCCACAGTGAGATATTGCTCTTTGCCCAACACGCGAATCATGGCGCGGTCTTTGAACAGGCCAACCGCCTCGACCGGCGCAGTTCCCGCCGAAACCGACACCGCAAAGGACATCAGCAGCGCAAACAGCGCCGAACGGCTAGCCGAACGGCTCATCTGGGTGGATCCAATCGTTGCACGGTGCATGTCGAAGACTCCGCGACCTGCCCGGAATCATACGTCCGCTTGCGGATACATCTGTAAGCGATCAGGCAGCGAGCGCCACGACTGAGAGATGCAGCACAACCGCGGCGAGAACTCCGGCGAGTACATCGTCGAGCACCACGCCCAGACCGCCGGAGAGTCGCCGGTCGGCCCAGGACACCGGCCATGGCTTTGCAATGTCGAATGCGCGGAACAGCGCGAAGCCTACGCCGACCCAGATCAACGATTTCGGAGCCGCCATCAGCGCGATCCATTGCCCGACGAACTCGTCGAGCACAAATGCCGACGCATCGCCGACACCGGCCGCACGACACGCACGATCGACGACCCATACTGAGATTGCCGTGGCGATTGCGACGAACGCGAGTTGTTGTACGAGCGGCAGGTCTGCGAGCAGGAACCACCAGATGGGCAGCGCAAGCAAACTGCCGACCGTGCCGGGCGCATACGGTGCGAGTCCGCTACCGAGGCCCGTCGCCAACAGCACAAACGGATTCTTCAGGTCGCTCGACGAGATCTGACCTTTTGGCTCAGCGGAAATGACGGAATCCTCCGCGCGGAAGCGGCACCGCGCGTCCGCCCGAGTGCAGCGACACGCCGCTGCCTGCATCGATGCGACCAATCACCGAAACGCGTTCCGGCAATCCGGCGAGACGCGCGCGGTCGTTCGGCGCAATCGTGAAGCAGAGTTCATAGTCGTCGCCGCCCGAAGTGGCGTGCGTTGCACTGCTACCCGGCGCGCGTGGAACCGCATCGAGATCCACCACGCCGGCCACGACGCTGGCCGCGCAGATATGACCGAGGTCTGCTACAAGCCCATCCGAGACGTCGATCGCCGCGGTGGCGATGCCGCGCAACGCGCGTCCCAGTGCGATACGCGGCTCCGGAAGGTAGTAGCGCCGCAACGGATAGTTCGCTTCGTTCTCCATCGCCGCAAGCAATGTTGCATAGGGCGGTGGCGTTGCGAGGTCGCCGCGTTCCAGCGCTGCCGCCGCTCCACCGAGCAACCCGCTGACACAAACCAGATCGTTCACGCGCGCGCCGCTGCGCACGAGCGCTTCGCCGGCAGCGCAATGCCCATGCGCGCTGACGGAGATATTGAGGGGACCACGCGCCAGATTGCCTCCGGCAATCTTCACGCCGAAGCGCGCCGCCGCGGCTGCAACGCCACGGGCGAACTCATCGAGCCATTCGGCCGATCCATCGGGCAGCGTCAGTGCGATCAACGCGTAGTCGGGATCGGCACCCATTGCCGCCAGATCGGAAACGCTGACGCCGAGTGCACGGAACCCCACCAGGTCTGCCGGCGCCGCCGCGGGAAAATGCACGTCTGCCACGAGCGTATCGATAGAACTGACTACGATCGAGTTCGAAGGCAACTGAACCAGCGAAGCATCGTCGCCCGGACCTAACAGAATGCTGGGGCCGCGCGCGGTATCGCCGAGGGTTTCGATCAGCCGGTCGATGAGCTCGAATTCATCCATCGGCCGCGACTTCGCGGGACCGTTGGGAGCGCGCAACTTTGTCGAGAACGCCGTTGATGTAACGATGGCTCTCTTCCGCCCCAAACACCCGGGCGAGGCCCACCGCTTCGTCGATGGCCACTCTGAACGGCACGTCATGGCGGTGGCACAGTTCGTAAACACCCATTCGCAGCAGCGCAAGCTCTACGCGGTCGAGTTCGAGCACCTTGCGGTCGAGCAGCGGCGCAAAACACTCGTCGAGCGACGCGCAGCTTGCTATGACGCCACGCAACACGTCATGGAAGAACTGCGCATCGACACGTTCGAAGCTCGGGTCTTCACGAAACTGGCGTTCGATTTCCGCCTCGTCCGCACCCGACATCTGCCATTGATACAACGCCTGCAAAAGCAGGCGCCGCGCGCGACGTCGGGACCAGGGATCGAAGCGCGCTTCGGACATGACGTTTGCTCAGCCGAGTTTGTCGAGAAGTGTGGCCATCTCGAGCGCGGTCATTGCCGCGTCAGCGCCTTTGTTGCCCGCTTTGGTACCAGCGCGCTCTACAGCTTGTTCGATCGAGTCGGTGGTGAGTACGCCGAACGCGACCGGCACCGACAGTTCGAGACTCATCCGCGCGAGCCCAGCCGCACACTGTCCGGCGACATAGTCGAAATGCGGTGTCGCGCCGCGAATCACCGCGCCCAGCGCGATGATCGCATCGAATTTCGCCTTGCCCTCGGCGACGCGCTTCACTGCGAGCGGCAACTCGAAGCATCCCGGCACTTTGATCAACGTGATGTCTTTGGCGCTGACCCCGTGACGCACCAGCGTGTCGATCGCGCCGGTTACGAGGCTATCGACGATATAGGCGTTGAATCGGCCTGCCACGATCGCGAATTTGCGGCTGCTACCGCCGAAATCACCCTCGATCGTCTTCACGTCTGTCATGAGTCGTCTCCAAATATTGCTGGTTAGTCTAAGCGCTATGCCGCATTGCGCAAAATCTGCACGCGCAGATCGACGCCGATGAGTCGCACGTCTGCGATGGTGCCGTCGATCGAGTCGGCCAGTCGGTCCACGGACAGCTGCGCAAAGGGGCGTGCGTCGCGGCCGAGCAGTTTCGGCGCGACATATACGATGGCTTCGTCCCACAACCCTTGCCGCAACACTTCGCCAGTGAGCGTCGCACCGGCTTCAACCAGCACTTCGTTGGCGCCGCGCGACGCGAGCGCAGCGAACAGCGCCGCAAGATTCACCCGCGGGCCATCCGTTTCGAACACCTCTGCACCTGCAGCGAGAAGCAACTGAGTTGCGCGGCCCGCCACGGTCGCGATGAGCCCTTTGCCCGGCGCATGCAACACACGCGCCTCCGGCGGCGTGCGCTGCATCGAGTCGGTTACTACGCGCAGCGGTTGCCGAATCACGCCGTCCACGGCATACGCAGCGTCTCGAACGTTCAACTGCGGATCGTCGGCAAGCACGGTGCCGATGCCGGTGACGATCGCGCAACTGCGCGCGCGCCAGTACTGCACGTCGGCGCGTGCTTCGGCTCCAGTAATCCACTGACTTTCACCCGACGCCATTGCCGTGCGTCCGTCGAGCGATGCCGCCACCTTCACGCGCACCCAGGGCCGTTGCTGCGTGAAGCGCAGGAAGAAACCTTTGTTCAGTTCGAGCGCGGCGGGCCGTTCGACCATCTCCACTGCTATACCCGCCGCGCGCATCCGCTCGATGCCTTTTCCGGCAACGTTAGGATTCGGGTCGTGCGACGCGATTACCACACGATCGACCTTCGCATTGATCAGCGCATCGGCACACGGCGGCGTCTTACCGTGATGTGCACACGGTTCGAGCGACACATAACAGGTCGCGCCTTCAACGGGTTGGTCAGGGGATTGCCCAGCCGCGTCCGCCAGTGCCTCGATCTCGGCGTGCGGTCCGCCGGCGCGATGATGCCAGCCGCGCCCGATCACTCGGCCGTCGCGAACCAGCAAGCATCCGACGCGCGGATTCGGCGTGGTCGAATACAGGCCGTGGAGAGCAAGCTCGATCGCCGCATCGAGAAACAGCAGATCGGAACCGGTCACGATTACAACTCGCCTTTGGTCTTCGCGCGCGGCGTGGCGTCGTCGTGGCCCTTCGTCAGCTTGCGGATTTCTTCCTGGAACTCGCTCACGTCCTGGAAGTCGCGATATACGGACGCAAAGCGCACATACGCGACGCCGTCCATCTGACGCAGTTCGCGCATCACCTCTTCGCCGACCATGCGCGATGGTAACTCGCGCTCACCCGACGAACGCAAACGGTGCATGATCCGGGCGATTCCGGCCTCGATTTCTTCGGTGCTCACCGGCCGCTTCTCGAGCGCGCGCAACAAGCCAGAGCGGAGCTTCTCTTCGTTGAACGGCTCGCGAATGCCGTCCCGTTTCACGATGCGCGGCATGACGAGTTCAGCGGTTTCGAACGTGGTGAAGCGCTCGCCGCATGTCTGGCATTCGCGGCGACGCCGCACCTGATCACCGTCTGCAACCAGCCGCGAGTCGATTACCTTCGTATCGTCGGCGCCGCAGAACGGACAGTGCACGAGGTTGGCTCAGTTCGCCGCGGCGTACACGGGGAAACGACGGCAGAGCTCGAGCGCCTTGTGCTTCACCGAGCCGATCATGTTGTCGTTTTTCAAGTCGTCGAGTACGTCGCACATCCAGTGCGTGAGCGTCTTGCACTCGGCTTCCTTGAAGCCGCGTGTGGTGACGGCCGGCGTACCGATGCGCAAACCGGACGTGACGAACGGCGAGCGAGGATCGTTCGGTACCGCGTTCTTGTTCACGGTGATGTTCGCGCGGCCCAACGCCGCGTCTGCGTCTTTGCCGGTGATCTTCTTGTCGATCAGGTCGAGCAGGAACAGGTGGTTGTCGGTTCCATTCGAAACCACCTTGTAGCCGCGCTGCTGGAACTCCGTCGCCATTACGCGGGCGTTGGCGAGCACCTGCTTCTGATACGTCGTGAACGCCGGTTCCATCGCTTCCTTGAAGCACACCGCCTTGGCGGCAATGACGTGCATCAACGGGCCGCCCTGCGTGCCCGGGAACAGCGCCGAGTTCAGCTTCTTCTCGATGTCGGCGTTCTCGCGCGCCAGGATCATCCCGCCGCGCGGACCACGCAGCGTTTTGTGAGTAGTGGTGGTGACCACGTCGGCGAAGGGGACCGGGCTCGGATAGAGACCGGCGGCAACGAGACCGGCGACGTGCGCCATGTCCACGAGAAAATACGCGCCCACCGAATCTGCGATATCGCGGAAGCGCTGCCAGTCGAGCTTGCGCGAATACGCCGAGAATCCCGCGACGATCAACTTCGGCCGATGTTCTCGTGCAAGCGCTGCGACCTGGTCGTAGTCCACTTCGCCGGTCGCCACATCGAGCCCGTATTGCACGGCGTGATACACCTTGCCCGAGAAATTCACCGGCGCACCGTGCGTCAAGTGACCGCCGGCATCGAGACTCATGCCGAGCACCACGTCGCCTGCCGACAACAATGCGAGATAGGCCGCGGCGTTTGCCTGCGATCCCGAATGCGGTTGCACGTTCGCGAACGCCGCACCGAACAGCTGTTTCGCTCGATCGATCGCGAGCACTTCCACCTGATCGACGTATTCGCAGCCGCCGTAATAGCGCTTCGACGGATAGCCCTCGGCGTATTTGTTCGTGAGCACGGTGCCTTGCGCCTGCAGTACGCGCGGGCTCGCGTAGTTTTCCGACGCGATCAGTTCGATGTGATCTTCCTGCCGCTGCTGTTCGTCGACGATCGCTTGCCACACCGCGTCGTCGTAGCCGGCGATCTGCATTTTCTGGTCAAACATGAGAGGTATCCGCGGCGGTAACGAAGGCTGCGCATTGTACCCAAGGCCCGAAAGGCCGGCACTTGAAAGCCTGTCATTTCCTGCGTGAATCACAATCCTGAGACATTCGACCCGGGTCGTTGGACTTCGAGCGCCCGTTCCTGCCGCTCTGCGCGTCTACAACGAGATCCTGCGGCAGATCAGCAAAGCGCCGCGTCGATGCCTTCTTCGAGCCTTCTTCGCGTCAAGGAGCGATGTTCTGGTTCGAGCGAAACAGATTTTCCGGATCGTACTTGCGCTTGAGTTGCACGAGTCGCGTGTACTTCGCTTCGCCGTACGCTTCCTTGATGCGATCGCGCCCTTCCTCACCAAGATAGTTCACGTAAACGCGATTGCTCGAGAAGTGCTGAAGCGCGTTCCACAACTCGCGCACCCAAAGCATGTGCGCCGCATCCTCCTTTTGCTCGCGCCAGATGCCGACGATCAGCAGATTGAACCGTTCGCCGCGATGTGCGAACGCCGTAGCGTCGTCGGGCACTCGCTGCACGGCGCCATGCACGTGTTCGACCGCGATCGCGGTCGTGGTCGACGGCACGCGCGCAAACGCATCGATCAGCAAATCGATCGCGCCGTCGCCGAATTCCGAAAGGAAGTTCGACTTCCAGTAGTTGCGCATGCCAGGCGGGAACCCCGGCTCGAGCAATGCCTGCATGCGGAGATACGGCATCACGTCGATGTTGTCGGCGAGCGGCTTGCCGAACGCACGCAGCGGCGCAAGCACCCGTTCGCCTTCGTCGAGCGGACCCGCCCAACAGACGATCAGCGCCAGCACCGGCGTACCGTCCGGCGCGGTCAGGAACGCGGGTTGTGTGCCGAGCGCGTCGGGCGCGGTAGCAACGAATTCGCGCCAGAACCGCAACACGGCGCGCGCCGCCGAGAGCGGATACAACATCATCCCGCCGAGGACGCGCTCAACCGGGTGCAGCGCAAATTCGAATGACGTCGCGACGCCGAAATTGCCGCCGCCGCCGCGCAATCCCCAATACAGGTCCTGATGCTGCTCCTCGTTCGCGGTCAGCAATTTACCGTCGGCGGTAACGACATCGACGCAACGCACGTTGTCGCACGACAAGCCGTGTTTGCCCATCAACCACCCCAAGCCGCCGCCCAACGTCAGCCCGCCGACGCCGGTGCTCGAGATGATTCCCCCCGTCGTCGCGAGACCGAACGCGGCCGTCTCGAGATCCACGTCGCACCATGTGCAGCCGCCTTCGATGCGTGCGAGCCGGCGCCCGGGCTCGACGCGCACGCTGCGCATCGCGCTTAGGTCGATCACGATGCCGCCTTCGCACACGGCGTTACCCGCGACGTTGTGACCACCGCCGCGCACCGCGAGCGGCAACCCCGAGTCGCGCGCGAAGTTGACGGCGTTGACGACGTCCGCGACGCCCGCACAGCGGACGATCGCCGCCGGCCGCTTGTCGATCATCGCGTTCCAAACCGCACGCGACTCGGCGTAGCCGGCATCGCTAGCACACAGCATCGACCCGCGCAGTCTTGCGCGCAGCGCATCGAAGGTTGTTGTCGAAGCGTTCATGAACCGGCCTCCGCAGTGATTGAAGAGGATGCTCGGCGGCCGCGCCGCAGCGTGCAAATGCTCGTTTCTCAGCGTCTGAGAAAGATCAGTTCATCTACAATCGAACGATGCGCAAGCTGCCGCCGCTATCAGAACTCCGTGCCTTCGAGGCTGCTGCGCGCCACCTGAGCTTCAAGAAAGCCGCCGACGAACTCTCGGTCACCGCGACCGCGATCAGCCATCAGGTGCGGCTGCTCGAGGAGTACTGCGGCGTGGCATTGTTCCGCCGCCGGCCGCGCCCATTGAAGCTGACTTCGGCAGGCGAGCGGCTTCTGCCGATGATCCGCGACGGGTTCGACGACTTCGCACGCGCGTTCTCGATGCTCGTCGAAAAGTCCGAGGCCCGACCGCTCATCGTGACAACGACCAATGCGTTTGCGAGCCGCTGGCTCGTCCCGCAACTGCCGTCGTGGCGGGAGAGTCATCCCGAAATCGCTCTCGAGGTCATCGGCACCGACACCGTGCTGGACGTCGAACGCGCCGAAGCCGACGTCGCGATCCGCTACATGTTCGCTCCGCCTCCGCATCTACCGTCCATCGAGCTGTTCCGCGATCGCTTCGTCACGGTCTGCAGTCCCGATTTGTTGCCCGAGCGCCGGCCGCTCGCGTCGATTCAAGAGCTGCGACGCTATCCGCTGATTCACTCGTGGTGGTCGCCGCTCGATCCGCACGCGCCAACGTGGGAGCGCTGGCTTTCCTGGATGCGCGCCGATGATCCCGTTGTACCTCAGCTGGAAGAGTTCGAACAGCTGCGTTTCCGCGAGGAGCTGCACATGATCGACGCAGCGCTCGGCGGACTCGGCGTCGGGTTGTGCGGCGACCTACTGGTCACGCGGGAGCTCAAGGCCGGCACGTTGATCCATGCGGTGGACAAAATTCGGCCGGGGTATGGCTACTACCTCGTCAGCGCGCGGGATGCGCCGCGCCGCGAATCGATCGACACGTTCGCGAGCTGGCTACGCGCGTTGCGGTGAAATCGGAGCCGGGCGAGGACTTATCCGCATCGGCAATCCCGCCGGACTGACGCTGTCTCGTACAGTTCGCCTCACGTGAATCACATTCCTGCGATTCGCTCTACAATGGCCGCCCGCAAATTTTCAAGCAGAGCCCAAGCAGACCAATGGCCCAGTACGTCTACACCATGAACCGTGTCTCCAAGGTGGTCCCCGGCGGACGCAAGATCCTGGAGAACATTTCGTTGTCGTTTTTCCCGGGCGCGAAGATCGGGGTGCTAGGCCTGAACGGCTCCGGTAAGTCGACGCTGCTCAAGATCATGGCGGGCATCGATACAGCCATCGACGGCGAAGCGCGTCCGCAGAAGGGCATCAAAGTGGGCTTTCTGCCGCAGGAACCACAACTCGACCCCAGCAAGAACGTGCGCGGTAACGTCGAGGACGGCGTAGCTGAACTGAAGTCGCTGCTCACCGAATACGACGCAATTTCCAACAAGTTCGCGGAGCCGATGTCCGACGACGAGATGAACACGCTGCTCGAACGACAAGGCGATCTGCAGGCGAAGATCGACGCGGCCAACGGTTGGGATCTCGACCGCACGCTCGACATCGCGGCCGACGCGCTGCGGCTGCCGGCATGGGACGCAGAGGTCAAGAATCTGTCGGGCGGCGAGAAGCGTCGCGTTGCCTTGTGCAAGCTGCTGTTGTCGCAACCCGACATGCTGCTGCTCGACGAACCCACCAACCATCTCGACGCGGAGAGCGTTGCGTGGCTGGA
>CAZLDA010000011.1:0-17562 GCA_964557875.1 uncultured Pseudomonadales bacterium
GTCCATCCGTCCCAGCGTTCCCAGATAGTCGTTGCCCCTTGCGTGATCGGATAAAGCCAACTGGGCGAAGACGTTTGCAGCAATAGCCGATATGCAACGTCGAGACGACCGTGGTTGGTGAGCACAGGCAGCAGGTACGGCGTTCCGACGAAGCCGGTGGAAAGATGATCGCCGCGCGCTTCGATGTCGCGTACCAGACTTTCGACCGCCTGTTCGGTTTCGTTCCGATCGAGCAATCCGAAGTGCAACACGAGCACATAGGCCGTTTGCGTTTCGCTGACGAGGCGACCTTCGCCGGTAACGAATCTCCGGCGGAATGCCGCGCGCACCCGCTGCGCCAGACTTTCGTAATGTTCCAGGTCCGATACGTTGCCGAGAATTCCTGCGATGCGCGCCAACAGTTTCGCGCTGTAGCAGAAGAACGCCGTGCCGATCAGATCCTTCGGCGTGTTTCCGAAGCGGGCGTCACCGGTTCGAGCGCCGTCGGTTGCCAGCCAATCGCCGAAACCCTGCCACCGTTCGATTGCGGCATCGGAGCGGATCAACGACGGAAAACGTCTTTCGATGTTGTCGACGAACGCCTTCATCGCATCGTAGTGGCGCTCGAGCAAACGCCTGTCGCCACAACACCGATAGATCGTCCACGGACAGATCACCATGGCATCGGCCCACGCCGGACCGCCGTCACCGCGCATCATCGCGAGTTGCGGCGGTATCGGAGCGAGCGGCGGAACGGTGCCGTTGGCGGCTTGTGCATCGGTGAGGTCGATCAGCCATTTGGAGAAGAATGCCGCAATGTCGAGATTGAACGCCGCCGTGCGTATGAACACCTGCGCGTCGCCCGTCCAGCCGAGCCGTTCGTCGCGTTGTGGGCAGTCGGTCGGAATCTCGACGAAGTTGCCGCGTTGACTCCACTGGATGTTGCTTTGCAGCTGATTCAACAACGGATGGTCACACTGGAAGTCGCCGATCTCCTTCAGCGCCGATGCGAGCACGATACCGGTTACGTCTTCGATGGCCGATTCGTCGAGGTGTCCGCTGATCTCGGCAAACTGAAAGCCGTGAAACGTGAAGCGCGGCTCGAACGTTTCGCCGTCAGGATTTCCGGAACACGTGTAAAAGTCCGTTGCCGCGGCCCTGCGAAGGTTGGCCATATACAGCTCGCCACTGTCGTCGAGACGTTCCGCGTGACGCATCTGAATCAACGTGCCCCGCGGCGCGTGCACCTTGATGCGAACACGACCGACGATGTTCTGACCGAAGTCGTAGATGAAACGCCGCACCCCGAAATCAGCCGAACGCCGGCTGGGATCCGCGATCGGCTTGACGCGATCTATCACTCGGATCGGCGCGCTCGCACTCCCGTCGAGCGAAACGTCGTGCCGCAACGGCAACACGTCCACCTGTGACCATCCGGTGGCCTCGTAACCGGGCGCAGTCCACGCGCCGAGACTCTGGCGCGCGTCGATGCTCTCACCCGACATCAGGTCCGAGTAAAGGATCTGCGACCGCTGCCACTTCCACAGATCGTCCGTTGCCACGCGCAACAGCGATCCGTCGGCAAGGACGATCTCGAGTTGCACCAACAACCAGGGCCGGTCGCCATACTGCTGGCGATCCGAAAGCCCGAGCGTTCCGCAATACCAACCGTCGCCGAGCAGCACGCCGATGACGTTCTCGCCCCGCTTCAGCAAACGCGTGACGTCGAATGTCTGATAACGAACGCGCTTGTCGAAGTCGGTCCAGCCGGGACCGAGTTCCGTGTCGTGCGCGCGCACGCCGTTGATCTCGGCGTCGTATGCACCCAGAGCAGTGATGTAGAGGCGCGCGCTCACGACGGGCTGCGGCAGGTCGAACGAACGCCGCAACGCGGGAACCTGTGCGGGCGTGCGTTTGCCGCCCATGAGTTGGGCGCCGATCCAGCGCGCGCGCCAGTCTTCGTGGTCGAGCAGACCCATCTCGAAGTAAGTGGCGCGGCTCCACGGACTGCCGATGCCGTCGGAGTCGAACGTGCGGACTTTCCACCACACGCGTTGTCGCGATGTCAGCCGCCGTCCGCCATAGATGATGTGGCACGACTGGGGCGACTCCGTGCGCCCGGAATCCCACAGATCGCCGCGATCTTCCTCGAGCGTTTCGGGGCGACGCGATGCGAGGATGTGGTACGCGGTCTGGATCTCGGCAGGCCGTTCGTCATCGATCCACCACGATAAGCGCGGGCGCAACTCGTCGATGCCGATGGGGCTTTCGAGATATTCAGTTCGCAGCCGTTTAGGCGCGCCCGCCATCGACACTTTCCCGCGTTTCCCGTTCGCGGATTAGTGTGCCAGAAAGCGCTCGGCTTCACCCACGAACGCATCGAGTTGATCGTGATGCGCCCAATGTCCCGCTTGATCGAGATCGACGACCGAGGCGTGGCGAAAGTGCCCGAGCGTATCGCCCTGCCCGATGCGATGCGGGTATCCCTGCTTCGCGTTCACGAACAGGATCGGACAGGTGATCTCACGCCACAGGGCTTCAGTGTCTTCTGACGTGATGTCGTACGGCGAGTGCGCGTGCGTGTAGTTGTCGAACTTCCACGTGTACGTGCCGTCCTCGTTCTGATGACTGCCGTGTTCGGTGAGATGACGCGCCTGCTCGGGGCTAAGGTGCGGATTGGTGTCCTGCATCCGTTGGAACGCTTCTTCGAGCGACCGGTAACGGCGCGGCGTCCGGCCGGCTTGTTCACGTGTCGCGTCGATCCAACCGCGCAACCGGTCGGCTGCCGGCGGCTGTTCGAAGAAGCGCCACCAATGTCCGACGCCTTCGATCACGACCATTTTGTTCACGGTCTCCGGGTACAAGCCCGCGTACAAACACGCCAGCGTGCCACCCATCGAATGTGCAACGATCGTGACGGGCGCCAGCTGCAACTGGCGCACCATTTGGGCGATGTCGTACACGTACGCGGTATGGCTGTATCCGGAGCCTATCGCCCACTGCGAATCGCCATGACCGCGCAGATCGGGGGCAACGATGTGGTAGCGATGCCGCAGTCGTTGCGCCACCCAATCCCACGTCCGGCAGTGGTCGCGCATTCCGTGAAGCAACAACAGATTCGGCGCGCCCGCATTACCCCAGTCGAGGTAGTGCAATCGCAGGCGCTGGGAAAAATAGGTATGCGACGTCGGGTTGTCGGGTTCGCTCATTTCTTTCGATTTACTCAAGCGCGTTTCAATTCGAGCGCCGGATCGTCGCGCCAGGTCGCGCGACCGAGCAGGCGATCTTCGTTGCGCCGGAACGAATCGACAATACAGGCCATTACCGCACGAACGCGAGCCGCGTTTCTCAAATCGGGATGCGTCAGCAACCAGATTTCCTGCGCGACAACAGGATCGCTGAGGCGCGTGAGCGCAGGATGCGCATCGCCGAGCACGCACGGAATAGCGGCCATACCGATGCCCGCTTCCACGGCCGCAAGTTGCAATGGCGCATTCGGGCTGCGCGTTCGACTCGACACGCCTGGAAACGACCGCAGCCGCGTCGCTTCACTGATCGACCGGGCCATTCCCCAATCGATCCAGTTGCAAGATTCCGGATGGGCAATGGGATCGTGCGTGCTCAGATACTCGGCACTCGCATAGACGGCAATGGCGTACTGACCCAAGCGGCGCCCGACGAGGTGTTCCGGGGGTGAGTCGGTAATGCGCACTGCAATGTCGGCTTCGCCGCGCGTCAGGCTCAACGCTTCATAGGAACCGATGAAGTCGAGCGAGATGTCCGGATGTTCAGCCACGAACCGTCCCAGGTCGCGCATCAGAAACCCGGTGCCTACCGGCTCCGGAAACGTGACGCGGACGTGCCCCTGCAGACGCTGATCACGGCCCACCAGGGCGCGCTCGATGTCGTCGATCTGACCCTCGACCTGCTCGGCCCGGAGCAGAACCAGCTGACCGTCGGCGGACAGCTTCAAACCCTCAGGCGTACGGTTGAACATCACCGTCCTCAGGCGCTTCTCGAACTGGTCCAACCGACGGGCGACGGTGGAGTGGTGAATACCCAACTGCCGCGCCGCGGCGCGTACGGAACCGCCGCGCGCGATCGCGGTGAACACCTTCAGATCGTCCCAATCCATGCTCGACATCACGTCTCCCGTCGCAATTCCGCGACGCCCTGGTGCGTTATTGTTGCTTGATCGGAGTGTTACCTAAAGTAACATCACCTCGCAACCCACGATTTCCCGGAGTTCGAATGAAAGCGCTCACATCTCTCACCGCTGCCGTCCTCGTCCTGGCGACCTTTCAGGCCAGCGCCGCCGACTCCTACACCGCATCCATCCAAGGCTGCCAGAAGGCAATCTCGGAACGCCTGGGCGTGTCGGATGCCGACTTCAGCGTCAAAAAGATCCAGTCGTCGCCCCGCAACATCGACCTGAAGTTTTCGGTGTCGAGTGCCAGTGCGACCGTCGACCAGCTGAAGGTCAGCTGCCGTGCGAAACAGAACGGCGAAGTGCTTGCGGTCAACTACGACGAATCGGCACTGCCCGCGGCCGTAGCGACGCACTAATCGAAGATTCCCCGACTTAAGGCTGCGTGAAGGTTCCCTCCCCTCTACTTCGCAGCCTTTTTTTTGTTCAGCGTTCGAGCCAGACCCGTCCGTCTCGAACGCTGACCTTCGGTGCCGGCGGCAAGCGGCAGGATTGTCCGCTCAGACACGCCCCACTCCTCGCGTCGAACCGGTAGCCGTGCCAGGGACAGGTGACCGTTCCGTCGACGGCCGCGTTCAGCGGCCCGAGTCGATGCGGACATCTAGCGACGTACGCGAACAAGTCGCCATCGACCCGCGAGATCAGGTACGAGCGTCCTGCAAGCTCGGCACGAATCGGTAGCGCCAGCTCGTCGACATTACCGAGACACACCGTCGCGTAGCCGCGCTCGGCTTCGACGCGTTCATCCATTTGCCGCTGCCGCTCCACCATCATCGCCACGTCTACGTCATAGCGACGTTCGCACTCATCGCTCAACGCGACACCCATCTGTTCGCGCAGATTCGCATCGAGTCCGGGCACGAAGAAGTCGACGACGATGTCGGTGCGACGCGGCGCTGCGGCGAATGCATGCGTCCACACTTCAGTACCTGCGTTTACACCTTCGAGCGTACGCGTGATCCAGCGATGGCAATCGCGGTCGAGCCGCAACTCCAGCGTTCCGTGCTCACCGCTCGGCGAGATCGTGGCGAGGCGCCATCCCCACGGCCCCGCTTCTATGCAATCGACCGACCCGAAGCTCACGTAATGCAGGTGTGGGAGGCGCTCCCAATCGAGCGCGTTTTCGTATAGACGTTCGAGGCTCACCGGCAGCACACGCCGATACGTTCCCACGTGTGGCAATCGCGAAGCGGCGAACGCTGCATAGCGACGATGATCAGGCATATGTATAGACCGAGTGTTGACACCCCCGATCGATTCTGATCATATCCGCCCCGCTAGGAGGAGGGAGAGATAGAGAGACTCCGCGCTGACAGGTCGGCGCAACTTAGGCCGCAGTAGCGGCCTTTTTCTTTGCCGCCGCTTCTTCTTCCATCGATTGACCCTCACCCCGCCACTTCGATCCGATACGTGAACGCATGGCCGTCGATGGCCGTCGTGAATGCGGTCGCGCCCGGATCACGAGCTTCCAATTGCGTGGCCAGCGTCTCGCCGGCGATGTACTCGGCAAATTGCACGATCGCGGCCAGCACCGGCGCCGCACCGCCGTAACTCACCGCGATGCGATCGGCCACGTTCAGGTCCATCTCCTTACGGCTGCGCTGAATGCGGTTCACGACTTCGCGCGCGATTCCCTCGGCGATGAGTTCGTCGTCGAGCCCACTGTCGAGATCGATGGAGATGTAGCGGTTCGACAGCGCGTTCGTTCCCGGCTTCGCTTCGCGCAGGATCTGAATTTCGTCGGTGCCGAACGTTTCGTCGTCGATCACGATCGAGCCCGCTTCCTGCAACGCCTCGATCTGATCGCGCGTCAGCTGCGCAATACGCGCGCCGAACTCCTTCATCCGCTTGCCCAAGCGTTTGCCGAGCACGGGAAAGTTCGGCTTCGCATACAGACGGATGTAATTGTCTTCCGCCTGGTCGTAGACCACTTCTTTTACGTTCAACTCACGACGGATGAACGCTTCGAGCGAACGCAGTTCGTTCAGCAGATCCGCGTCGCGATGCACGATCGTCAACCGGCGCATCGGCTTACGCAGATTGATCTTCACTTCTTCTCGGCGCTGACGGCCGAGCAGGATGACCTGCTGCATCCGGCTGACGGCTTCCTCGAGGCGCGGCTGCATCAACGACTCTTCGGGGTCCGGGTACGAGCACAGATGCACCGACAGCGGTTTCGGCGGGGCGTTACCCTTCAGTTTCGCGAGTTCCTGATACAGGTGCTCCGCCAGGAACGGCGTGAATGGCGCCATCGCCATCGTCAGCTCTTCGATGACGGTGTACAGCGTGCTGTATGCCGCAATCTTGTCCGCGGTGATGTCCTTGCCCCAGAACCGGTCGCGATTCAGGCGGATGTAACCGTTGGTCAGATCCTCGATGAATTCGAGCAAACGCGGCACGACGTTGTAGAGGCGATACTTCCGCATCTCCTGGCCGATGTCTTTTTCGAGCGTCTGCAAACGGCTCAGAATCCACTGGTCGAGGATGTTGCTGCCGTAGTGCAGACCCTTGTCGGGCGACCAGTGATCGATGGTCGCGTACGTCATCAGGAACTGAAACGCGTGGTACCACGGCAACAGCGTGCGCCGCGTCATGTCTTTTACGCCGTTATCGGCGAATCGTTGCTCCTCGCCGCGAACGAGACCGGAGTTGATCAGGTACAGCCGCAACGCATCGGCGCCGTACACCTCCATCAGGTCGTCAGGAGGTGTGTAGTTGCGCAGCCGCTTCGACATCTTGCGGCCGTCTTCGGCCATCACCATCCCGTTTACGATGACGTTGCGGAACGCGGGCTTCTTGAACAGCGCCGCGGAAAGCACCGTCAGCGTGTAGAACCAGCCGCGCGTCTGGTCGAGACCTTCGGCGATGAATTCCGCCGGAAAGCCGGCGTTGAAAACAGACTGATTCTCGAACGGATAATGCAGCTGCGCGTACGGCATCGAACCGGACTCGAACCAGCAATCGAGCACTTCTTCGATGCGACGATAGGTGCCTTCCTCGCCCGCGACGCTGAACGTCAGCGGATCGACGAACTCGCGGTGCAGATCCGCAACGCGTGTGCCGGTGTACTGCTCGAGTTCGTCGAGCGAGCCGATGCACAGCATCTTGCCGGTTACATCGTTGATCCAGATCGGCAGAGGTGTACCCCAGATGCGGTTACGCGAGATCGACCAGTCGATCGCACCTTTCAGCCAATTGCCGAAGCGGCCGTGCTTGATGTGCGCCGGAATCCAGCGAACCTGCTCGTTCGCTGCAAGCAGGTCGTCGACGATATCGGTGACGCGCACGTACCACGACGGGATCGCGCGGTAGATGAGCGGCGTGTCCGACCGATAGCAGAACGGATAGCTGTGCTGCAGCACGTCGTGCTGATAGAGAACACCGGAGTCTTTCAGACGCTTGATGATGTCCTTGTCGGCCTCTTTCACGTAACGACCCGCGAAATCCGGCACTTCGTCCGTGAACAATCCGTTGAGTGTGACGGGGCATGCAAATGCCTCGATGCCGGCCGCTTTCACCACGCGATAGTCGTCCTCGCCGAACGCCGGAGCCTGATGCACGAGGCCGGTACCGGATTCGGTGGTGACGTAGTCGTCCATCAGCACGACGAATGCGCCTTGCGCGCGTTGTTCGGCAAAGTACGGGAACAGCGGTTCGTAAGACCGCCCCACCAGATCGCGGCCCAGACACGTTTCGATGACTTCGAGATCGTGGGTTTTGCGATATTCCTCGAGGCGTGCTTCGGCGATGTACAACACCACGTTGCGCGTGCGGTCGCGCACCCTGGCATACGCGATGTCGGGGCCAACGCACACCGCGAGGTTCGACGGCAACGTCCACGGCGTAGTCGTCCAGATCGCAAGGTAGGCGTCTTCGTCGCGCAGCTTCAGCAACACGGTGATCGCCGGGTCCTGCACGTCCTGATAATTCGACGTCGCCTCGAAGTTCGACAGCACTGTGCCGAGCTCGGTCGAGATGGGCATGACCTTCACGCCCTGGTAGATCAGCCCCTTATCCCAGAGCTGTTTGACCACCCACCAAACTGACTCCATGTACCAGACGTCCATGGTCTTGTAGTCGTTGTCGAAGTCCACCCAGCGCCCGAGACGGGTGATGGTGTGACGCCACTGCGTCACGTAACGCTGCACGATCTTGCGACACTCGGCGTTGTAGCCGGCCACGCCGAGTTGCGCCACGACCTCCGCCGCGGATACGCCGAGCTGCTTGTCGATTTCGTGCTCGATGGGCAGACCGTGGCAGTCCCAGCCGAACCGCCGCAGCACGTAACGCCCTTTCATCGTCCAGTAGCGCGGCACCACGTCTTTCAGCGTGGATGACACCAGATGACCGTGGTGCGGCAACCCGGTCGCAAACGGTGGACCGTCATAGAAGATGTACGGCTTCTTGTCGTGCGTGTGCTCGAGCGATTTACGGAACAGATCGCCACGACTCCAGAAATCCAGAATCGTGTGTTCCATCGCCACAAAATCAAACGCGCCGGATGGTGCTTCAGCCGGTTCCGCCATGGTCGTGCAATCGTACGGTGGTTTAGCGAGGGCGCATTCTATGCCCCGCTACCCGAGTTTTCACGCAGGCGGAGATGTCTCGAGAGTACTCTAGCGGGGAACTACTCGGCGGCAGGCGGTGCCAGAACGATGTGTTCGGCGTTGCCGGCAACCATCACGTTCAAAGGTCGGCCAAGCGTGAACGACTCGAGGATGAAGTCGCGCAGTACCGACAGCGACTCGCCCCGGATCTGGGTGTTCTTGATCAACTCTTTCAGCATGCTCGCTTCGATCTCGGCTTCGAGCTGGGATTCGTACGGCCCCACGTCGATACCTTCACGCGTGTGGAAGTACCACTTGCCGTTCGTATGGAACACACGTTCGGCCCGGAACCATGTTTTAGATCTTTCGTCACGGCGGCCCACGAGCATTCAGAGCCTCCAAGAAGTACTACAGGAGAGCGATTCTCGGTGCTCGAACGAAGGTCTGTATGTGCCGCCGTTGTTACGGTTGTAAGAGAATGTGCCGCACCGCGGCGCGGTTCGATCGTCAGCGTCAGGCAATCTGCTGAGGAAGGCCCCGACGAGTCTGCTCAGGCGGCGCGCGTCGCTTCCAGGAGACGCTCCGCCCGGCGTTTGAGCCCATCCAGGTCACGGGCGAACAGAGGCGCGATCAACTGATCGACGCCCGCGGCTTGATAAGCCGCGACGGTATCCGGCCTGATCGGGTGCCGGTTCGGACAAACGAATACATCTATCTCTTCTCGTTTACGTCCGTGGCCCGCCAGTAAACGATCGAGCAGACGCAGCCGTTCGATCACACCGGCGGGCTCGAGATCGTACCCGTACCAACCGTTTCCTTGAGCCGCGACGCGCGCCAGTGCGGGGTCGCTTTCGCCGCCGAAGTAGATGGGCGGATGCGGCTTCTGGACCGGCTTCGGGTTGAAGTAGCAGGCGGGCACACTCACCGTCTCACCTACAAACGACGACACACCGTCGCGCCACAGCGCCTGCATCGCTTCGATGTACTCAGCGCAACGGCGCGCGCGCACCCGAAAGTCCATGCCGAGCGCCTCGAATTCCTCGGCGAGCCAGCCGACGCCGAAGTCGACGCGGCCGCCCGACAGATAGTCCAGATCAGCCACCATCTTGGCCGTGTACACGGGCTGCCGCTGCGGGACGAGGCAAATGCCCGTGCCGAGGCGCAGCTTGCGCGTGTGCGCTGCGACGAACGTCAGCGCCGCGAATGGATCGAGCACCCCTTGAGGGTTTCCCGGAACTCGTCCGTCTTCCGCATAGGGATAGCGAGATGCGTAGTCGGGAAAAAACAGCACGTGCTCCGGCACCCACACCGAGTGGAATCCCGCTTCTTCGATGAATCGCGCCGCATCGGCAATGTACGAGGGCTGCGTCAGATGATTGAACGCGAGCGTGATGCCGATTTTCATGTGCTTGAACTCGAGTTTTGCCGGGCGTCGAAGCGTATCGGTATGATCCCCGTTTCTCAAACGCCGCCGCGCATGACGCAGTCTGCTCACGAAGTTTCAACCGACATCCCTCGTTCGGCGTTCCCGTGGTATCTGACGAGTTCGAGCCTGTGGATGGCCGCTATGAGCCTGCAGGGCTTTCTCATCACCTGGATGATGGTCGGCATTCTGCAGGCGCCGGCTGACCAGGTGGGCTTCGGGCGTGCGCTGATCGAGATGCCAGGCCTGGTGATTCTGCTGGTCGGCGGCGTGCTGGCCGATCGCACGGACGGGCGCCGCCTACTTGTCGGCATGCACCTCGCCATTGCAATTCCATCGCTGGTGATCGCCACGGTCGTGCACGGCGGACTGTTGTCGTTCTGGGTCGTCATCGCATTCGGCATCGCTGTGTCGGGATTGCAGGCAGCCAGCGACCCGGCCCGTCAATCGATCTTGAGCAGAGTCACGCGCACCGACATTCAGCGCACCGTCACGCTGATGACCATCATCACCTCGCTCGCCGGACTTTGCGGCGTCTGGCTCGGCGGAAAACTCGACTCGATCGGCCTCGTCGTGATGCTGCTGCTGCAGGCCGCATGTTTCGCGATCGGCGCCGAAGCGGCGCGACGCATGCCAGCAATGCCTCCCTCGCCGGCGCGCGGCCGGCCGGATCTGTTGGCGGGAATCACAGCCACTTGGCGAATACCGCTCATCCGCAACATCATCGGGCTGAATTTCCTCTCGTCGCTCGTGAACGCCGGTGCATACATCGTCGCGATTCCGTTCATCGTGAAAGAGGTTTATCACGGCGACGCCACGTTCTTTTCGTCGGTCATGGTGGTATTCACCGCCGGCAGCATCGGTTCGAACGTGATCATGCTGCGCTTCATGCCGATGCTGCGGCCCGGTCGCCTGTTCCTGCTGATGCAACTCACGCGTGTCGTGATCCTGGGCGTTCTCTGGATCAAACCGTCCGTGCCGGTGTTCTTTGCAGCGATGTTCGCGTGGGGACTCAACATGGGCGTCACGACCACGCTCGTAAGAACTACCGTGCAGGAACTCGCGGACGGCGTTCACCGCGCGCAGATTCTGTCCGTACTGCTGGTCAGCTTCATGATTTCGGCGCCGCTCAGCTCAATGCTGCTCGGCAGCCTGATTGCAGGTTACGACCCGCTCACCGCGTTGATACCCGGCGTGGTGATCTCGCTCGTGATTTTCGCCATCGGCGTAGCGTCGAGCCGTTTGTGGCAATACGAAGCGCCTACGGGACCGGTCGCGCTGGGCGCGACCTCGTAACGCCTAGTCCCGCGATTCGATGTACCGTGCGACCAGTTCGGGGTCCTGCATCGGGATGAAGTGGGTGAGGTGCGGCAGGTACACGTCGCGCCCCTTCGGGAACTGGTCAGCCAGCCGCTCCCATGTGGGCGATGCGAGAAAGTCCATCGCTTCGAGCCGCACCCGTTTCTCGCCGCGCAGCACCGTCACCGGCACGTCGATTCGGGCAAACAGATCGTGGATGTCGCGACCACCGGAACCCGTATAGATCGCTGCTTCAACCAGCGGTGGACATGCCAGCACCCATCCGGCCCCATCGGGATTCGGCAGCACTCCGTACCGGCAGTAGTCTTCGAGCACATCGGCGCGCCAGACCTTGAACGATCCGCGCCCGTTCAACCGATCGAACATCTCGCGCCACGACTGCCAGAGATTGTTGCGCTTCGAGGTCGGGTGATCCTGCGGTTGTTGCGTGCCCATCGTTCCCTTGAGGGACGCGTACAGTTCCGGATCCATGATCACCGGGTCAACCAGCACCAGCCGCTCGAATCGCCTCGTTTCGGCAGCCGCTGCCTGAACGGCCGCGTGCCCGCCCATCGAATGGCCGACGCCAACGATTCGTTCGAGGTTCAGCGTTCGAACGAACCCGGCCAGGTCGCGGCCGAACGATTCCCAGTTGAACGGCGGAACTTTCGCGCTTCGGCCATGACCGCGCTGATCGAGCGCAATGACGTGCCGCGTTTCGGGCAGCGCCGCAACGACGCGATCCCAGCACCGCGCATGAAACCCGGTCGCGTGCACAAGTAAGACGGTGGGCTTCGTCGAATCGGCAACGCCCCATTCGAAGTAACACAGATCGACATCGCCGATGCGAACGTGGCGTTCGATCGGTTCACGGATTGATTGGGTCAACGTGGGAGACACCGGCAAAAAAAAGCCGCGCATTATAGGCAGCGCATCCGCCAACTTCATATCGAGTCCGAATCCCGACTATAGTCCGGTTGGGTGAATCGACATCGAGGACGAGGGAGAACTCCAATGGCCGAATCCATTGCGCCGTCTTTGCATCCTGAAGGGTCACATCCCGAAGACGCGGCGGCCGACAACACGCTTGCACTCAATCCCGTCGTTGGCTTCGGCTTCGACGACATAATGAAAGCGGGCGTCAGCGTGATTCGCCAAGGTCTGTTGCAACCCGCGATCGGCATCGAGCATGCCACGCGCTTGTGGCAGGAGTCGGTGCGCATATTGTTCGGCGCATCCGATGCGATACCCGATCCGAAAGACGCGCGCTTTCGCGACCCTGCGTTCAGCGAGAACGGCTTCTACAAGCGAGCGGCGCAGGCCTGGGTGGCAACTGAACGAACCGTGCACGAATGGGTGGATGCGGTCGGATTCGACGACCTGGGCCGGCAGCGCGCGCACTTCCTTCTCGGACTTGCCGCCGATGGTCTGGTGCCGACGAACTTCCTGCTCGGCAATCCATCGGCATTGAAGAAGGCTCGCGAAACGCGCGGCCAGAGCCTCATCAAAGGCGCGCGCAATTTCATCGGCGACCTGATCAACAACGGCGGCATGCCGTCGCAAGTCGACAAGACGCCGTTCAAGGTCGGCGGCAATCTCGCGAACACCGAAGGCTCGGTGGTGTTCCGCCATCCGATTCTCGAACTCATCCAGTATCGGCCGCGCACGCCTAACGTCGAAACGCGCCCCGTGTTCATCGTGCCGCCGCAGATCAACAAGTATTACGTCTACGATTTGTCGCCCGAAAAAAGCCTGGTGAAATTTCTGCTCGACTCCGGCTTCCAGGTGTTCATGGTGTCGTGGCGCAACCCCACCGCCGAACATCGCGATTGGGGTTTGGCCGGCTACATCGACGCCATCGAAGCCGGCATCGAGGCAACGCGCGAAATCACGGGTCACCGCAGCGTTGCAGCGGTCGGCGCCTGCGCCGGCGGCATCACGCTCACCGCCGCAATCGGCTATATGGCGGCGCTCGGGCGAGCAGATCGCATCTCGTCGCTCACGCTGATGGTCAACGTGCTGGACACGCACCCCGAAGACTCTGTCACGGGTCTGTTCATGACCGACGACGCCATTGAGGCGGCGCGCAAACGTTCTGCGCGACAAGGCGTTCTCGACGGGCAGGACACCGCGCGCGTCTTCAACTGGATGCGGCCGAACGATCTGATCTGGAACTACGTCGTATCGAACTACCTGCACGGCGAAACGCCTCCGGCATTCGACATCCTCTATTGGAACAACGACACCACCCGACTGCCCGCGCGTCTGCACAGCGACTTTCTCGACATCTTCAAAGACAACCCGTTCCGGCGCGCAGGCGTGTTGAAAATTCGCGACGTGCCGATCGATCTGAAACAGATCCATTGCCCCGTGTTCATCACCGGCGGCACTACCGACCACATCACGCCGTGGCAGGCGTGTTATCGCTCCACGCAGTTGTTCGGCGCGCCGGCCACTTACGTGTTGAGCACCGCGGGCCACATTCAGAGTCTCATCAATCCACCCGGCTCGTCGAAACGAAGCTACTACCTGAATCCGGAAACGCCGCCAGACTGCGAAGCGTGGCGGCGCAATGCCACGGAACACAAAGGCTCCTGGTGGCCGTATTGGGCGGAATGGCTGAAGGCGCGAGGCATCGGCGAAAACGTTGCCCCCACCGCGCTCGGTAGCGCCGCTCACCCACCGTTGCTTGCGGCACCGGGCAGCTACGTTTTCGAATGACTGTCGCACCACACGCCATCGAGCACAGTTTCCGCAGCATCGGCAGCGATCGGCTGCGGCTAGCCGTGACGCGGCCGCCGACCGCCAGCGGCGTACCGCTGCTGATCTTCAACGGCATCGGCGCCAGCACGGAACTGTTAGAGCCGTTGATGCGGAGGATGACGAGCGTTGCAACGCTGACATTCGATCTCCCGGGCGTCGGCGCCTCACAACCGTCTGCACTGATCCGTCGGTTGCCCGGCTATGCGCAGCTCGCATGCGAGCTGCTCGACGATCTCGGCATCGATCGTGTCAACGTGATGGGTATCTCGTGGGGCGGCGGATTGGCGCAACAGTTCACGCGGCAGTTCGGGTCGCGCGTCGATCGGCTGATTCTCGCCGCGACTTCCACGGGACACCTGATGGTGCCCCCTCGGCCGTCCGTTCTGCTGCGCATGGCTACGCCGCTACGCTATCTCTCCGCCGGCTACTTCAAGACCATCGCGGGCGCGATCTACGGAGGCGACTTCCGCAAAGACGACGTGCTGACCGAACGTCACGCCAGACGCATGGCGCCGCCCAGCATCTACGGCTATCTGAATCAGCTGTGGGCCCTGGCGGGCTGGACCAGCGTGCACTGGCTGCACGAAATCAAACAACCGACGCTGGTAATGGCGGGCGACGACGATCCGATCATTCCGCTCGTCAACGCGCGGCTTCTGACGCGCCTGATCCCGAACGCGCAACTCGAGATCTTCGACTGCGGACATCTCTTTCTGCTGACGCGCCTCGAACGCAGCGCCGCCTCGATAGAGACGTTCCTTGCCGTAACCGGTCAACCGGCGACAGCCGGCCCCATTGCATCGAGCGCATTGGCGCGCTGACCCAGCGTGTGCGCAATGCCCGACAACAAGGCAAAGGCGCGCGCCACCAGCACGAAGTCGATCGGTACTTTCACGACGGGGTTCTCGCGGATCGCCTCGAACATCTCGTCGGTCATGTCTTCGGTGAACTCGCCCTGAAATGCGCCGGTATCGGAACGGGCGATCATGCGCCGGGCGATCATCAACAACGTGGCATCGTCGCCGGTCTTCGTCTCGAATCCTAGTTCGCGGAACGCACGCAACATCGCCGATTCGTTGAATGTCATCATGGAAAACATCAGCTCGAAGATGCCGAGGCCGAACCCTTCCGGTAGTTCCTTTGCCAGGCCGAAGTCGAGCAGCGTGAACAACGCTTTGCCGCGCGGGCTGCGGTTCACCAGAATATTCCCGGGATGCGGATCGGCGTGGAAAAACCCATGCGCCAGGATCATCTGGTTGAAGATCCGCATCAATCGCGTCATCAGATCCGAATATTCGATGCCGGCCCGCTCGAGGCCCTCGCGGTCGTTCACCTTCACGCCTTCGACGTACTCCATCGTGATGACGCGGCGCGTGCAGTGCTCGTGCAGAATCTCCGGAATGCGAACCGTGGGGTCTTCGGTGAAGAAGCTGCGCACCCGTTCGGCGCTTTGCGCCTCGCGACGGAAATCGAGCTCCATCTTCAGATGCCGCTGCAACTCGTCGAGCAGCGGCAGGAAGTCCATCGGATTCGAATCGAACCGTTGGTAGATCGCCGCAACCCGGCGCGATGCCGTCAGGTCTGTGCGGATGATGTGATCGATGTCGGGATACTGCACCTTCACCGCCACCACGCGTCCGCTCACGAGACGCGCCTTGTGTACCTGCGCTAGCGAGGCTGCCGCAATTGCCGTCGGCGAGAACTCGCTGAACACCTCACTGAAGGGGCGCCCGAAGTCCTCTTCGACGACCTGTTTGATCGCCTCGAAGTCTCGCTGCGGCAAACGGTCATGACATTGCGACAGTGTCTTCACGTACTGTGGCGGGAAGATGTCGGAACGCGTGCCGACTACCTGGCACATCTTCACCAACATCCCGCGCATCGACACCGCAGCATTGAAGATCTGATCGGCATTGCGCTGATGGATGGCGGTCATGTCGCGTTGCGCGGGGTCGCGGCGAAGCAGCTTGTCCCACCATTGCGGCGTCTTGTACCGCAACCATACGCACGAGGCAGTCCAGCCGATGCGGGCGTTCCGGTACAGACGCTCCGCGAGACGCGAGACGATGTTCAACTGACGACGTTCAAATCGAGGACGTTCAAGCGGCAGTCAACAGAACGTCGAGCGCTTCGTCGTCGGGATGCGGGAAGGCCCAGCCGGAATCGAGGTCTTCGAATCGCTTCGCGACCACGGACGCCCGCTGCGTGTCGGAAATGGCCTGACGGATTTCTTCGCGCAGACGATCGCGCGCCAGCCGCGGCCGTTGCGTGGCCATGCCGCGCAGCTGCCTGCGGAACACGCTGTCGATGACGTCGGCGCCGGAGAATTCCGTCTTGCCATCAGCACCGATCAACGTGCGGGTGCGCAGCTCCGACAACGCAACGGTGAGGTAGTCGACGTGGGGCACCTCGTCGCGGGCGATGCATGCCACCACGTGCGCCGCACGTTCCGGATCGGCACTCACTTCCGGATCACCCAGCAATTGCGGCGCCCAGTTGAACGTGTCTTCCGCGAACGTCTCCACGATCAGCACGTTCGCCATCATCACGATCATGTTCTCCATCTTTTCGGACAACGCGGGGAACATCCGCACGCGTTCGCCCACCGCACCGCCCGACATCAGACGCAGCAACACGTCACCCGGAACGCGCGGCTTGGACAGGCCGAGATCGCGCGCCGCTTCCCACATCTGTTTGTGGCCGCCTTCATTGCGATGCCCTGCTTCGTCCCGCGCGTGCGCCTCGAACAGGCCGTTGGCAAGGTGCGCTACTGCGGTGCCCTCGATCGATTCCTTCACCTCTGCCGCAAAATCGGGCACGCGCACTTCACGAATGCGCGCGCCGAACCCTTCCACTATCGAGATGATCGTCAGCGCGCGGGTCACGGGCTCCACGACGCCTTCCTTCAACAGATACTTCGCCTGCGGGTAGTTCGGATAATTCGGCGGCACGTACTTTTCCGGTACGTGGATGAGCGGATGACCGTCGTCGCTCAATCGCTGCCGCCACGCCTCGATGGCCGGACGGCGAACCGCGCTGCGCGGCGGCACGTATTCGCCGTTCACATAGCCGCCGTGGCAGCGCACACCGCCGGCAATCAGCGGCTCTTCTACCGGCGAATCGCTCATGATTTCGTCGAAGGAATACGTCAGCGAGGCCATGGGTACACTCCATTTGAACTGACCCCAGCATAATCGATCTGTTCCGATCGGTAACACGACGCTTCCTTCAAGTGACGCATTTCTGCGCGGATTTGCGACAATCCCACCGCTTTCCGCCGAGGGAACATTCGAGATGAAAAGCCAGTCGACCTTCGATCCCGTCGCGCGCGCCCGCGACCTGGC
>CAZLDA010000012.1:0-6410 GCA_964557875.1 uncultured Pseudomonadales bacterium
GGCGCACCTGGCGCACGGCATGCTGAGCCAGACCGGATTCCGGCTCATGAACGCACCGACGTTCATGCCTGCCTACATCATGTTGCTGTCAGGCGGTTCGAACTTCGCGGTAGGTCTGTCGAGCGCGCTGCAGTCCTTCGGCATGACGCTCACGCCGATGATCGGCGCAAACATCATCGAACACCGGAAACGCGTCTTGCCGGTAGCGTTCTCCACCGGCTGGGGAATGCGCGGAATGATCCTCGCCATTTCGCTCTCCGGCCTGATGCTGCCGACGCCGTGGTCGCTGTGGGCGCTGATGCTGTTCCTCGCCGGGTTCGGTTTGTTTCAAGGCATGCAGGGAGTGATCTTCAACTTCCTCATGGCGAAGGTGATCCCGGTCTCGAAACGTGGCCGCCTGACCGGCATGCGCAATTTTCTCGCCGGCATCATCTCGGCCGTGGTCGCGTGGCTGAGCGGTCAGTTCCTGGTCGGCGATCACCCGACCGCCGCCGGTTACTCCTATACCTTCCTGCTGGCCTTCGTGCTGACGAGCATCGGGTTGTCCGCGCTCGTCGCGGTGCGCGAACCGGAACCGCCGACGGTTCGGCCGAAGGAAGGTTTGCGGACCCGTCTTGCACAAATGCCTGCGTTGCTCCGCGACGATCCTGCGTTCACTCGCTACTTCCTGGCGCGGGCGCTTGCGTCGATGGGACGTATGGCGATGCCGTTCTACATCCTGCACGAGGGACAGACCGCGGCACTCTCCGGCGCCACGCTCGGCATCCTGACGTTCGCGTTCACCCTGTCGGGTACGTTCTCGAATCTGATCTGGGGACCACTGGGTGATCTCAAGGGATTTCGCATCACCTTTCTCGCGTCGATCGCGCTGTGGGTGGCGTCCACCGTGTTGCTGATGCTGGTGTCCGGAAACCTGCCGATAACGGTGCTCGTGTTCATCGGCATCGGCGCAGCGAATCAGGGTTTTCAGAATGCATCTCAGAACATGACGCTGGAATTCGGCACCCGCCACGACCTGCCCGTTCGGATTGCCATCGCAAACACCGCGTCGGAACTCGCGGGCACGATCGGGCCACTACTGGGCGGGGTGCTCGCCGCACTGGCCGGCTATCAGTCGGTGTTCATGGCGTCGATTCTGTTCCTGGTGGTGGGCGGCGCCGTTGTCGCACGTTATGTTCCTGAACCGCGCAAGAAAGGAGACTATCTGTGAGCGCCTCAACCCGATTGTCAGGACGAACCGCGCTCGTTACGGGCGCTGCCCGCGGCGTCGGGCGCGCCACCGCGCGCAAGCTGGCAAGTGAAGGCGCGTTCGTGTTCGTGAACGACATCGATGCCGATGAACTCGAAGCGACCGCAAAGGAGATCGGTGGATTTGCGTTGGCAGGAGACCTCACCGGTGCGTCGCTGCCCGACAAGCTGGTCGCCTCGGCGGTGGACCAGCGCGGCACACTCGACATCGTCGTAAACAACGCGGGCTACATCTGGAACGGCGCCTTGCACAACCACAGCGACGAACAATGGGGCGCGATGCTCGACATTCACGTCACCGCACCGTTTCGCATTCTTCGCGCATACGGCCGCTGGCTGCGGACCGTACATCAATCCGGCGTCAAGATGCCGTGCCGCAAGGTGGTCAACGTCTCGTCGGTGTCCGGACTGTTCGGCGCCCCTACCCAGGTCGCGTACTCCGCCGGCAAGGCAGCGCTGGTAGGGTTGACGCGCACACTCGCGAAGGAATGGGGGCGATACAACGTCACCGTCAACGCCGTCGCGTTCGGCCACATCGCAACGCGGCTTACGCAGGAATACGACTCCGAGCCGCCCCGTATCGATGTAGCCGGGCGCAGCTACCGTGTCGGCCTCAGCCACGACCAGGTCGAACAGCAACGCGCGCTGACGCCGTTGCAGCGCACCGGCACACCGGAAGACGCCGCCAACGCCATCTATCTGTTCTGCCAGAGCGAATCCGACTTCATCACTGGCGAGATTCTGGTCGCCAGCGGCGGCCTGCGCATGTAGCGTCGAGTAGAATCCTGTTCAAACCAAACGAAGCACGCCACGGAGCACGTCCATGAAGATCGGCTACAAAGCCCTCATCGAAAACGCCGAGAAGGAGATCGAAACACTCGACCAGCGCGCGGCTGCAGCGCTGTTGAACGATGCGAACGTCGTGTTCGTCGATCTTCGCGATCCACGTGAACTCACCCGCGAAGGCAAGATCCCCGGCGCCTTCCACGCGCCGCGCGGCATGCTCGAATTCTGGGTCGATCCCGACAGCCCGTATCACAAGGACGTGTTCTCCTCCGGCAAGAAACTCGTCTTCTATTGCCAGAGTGGCTGGCGCTCCGCACTCGCAACACAAACCGTACAGCGAATGGGCCTCGAGAACGTTTGTCACATCGGGGGAGGTTTCAGCGGCTGGAAAGCGGCCGGTTCGCCCGTCGAGCAGGTTGCCAAGAAGGACTGAGTTCCCTCGCTAACGACTCAACACGGTGGCGAGCCGCTGCATCGCAGACGCGTATTCCGTGTACGTTCGATATCGCACCGCGCAGACGACCCGGTCGACACCTGCAGCCGCGTAAGCGTCGAGTTCACCGCGCGACCGCCCCACGTCTTGTAGCGACACTGACGTCATCAGCGTGATCGTTCCCGGCGGCTTGCCGTGCCGATCGGTATATTCCAGATACAGCTTCCTTGCGGCCACGATGTCCGCCGGACTCATGCCCATCGGTAGCCACCCGTCGCCATACCTCGCGGCGCGTTCCAGCGCGTGTGGCGCGCGACCGCCAACCAGCACCGGCGGTTTGGAGGGACGCGGCTTGAACAGGAACGGCTGACCGTTTGCCTCGACGACATCCGCAGCGAAGCACGCGTCGAGAAATGCGAGCGCGACATCCGAATCGCGGCCGCGATCGCTGCGCTCGATGCCGAGCGCACGAAACTCGGCGTCCATCCAGCCGATCCCTACTCCAAGCAGCAGACGACCACCTGAGAGTTCCTGCAACGCGGCCACCTGGCGCGCAAACATCAGTGGTGGCCGGTAAGGCAACACGATCACGCCGGTCCCGAGCTTGATGGTTCGCGTGATGCCGGCAAGCCATCCCAACGTGATCAGCGGATCGACGTAGCGACCACCGGATCCTTCGGCGTCGTCGGGCGGAATCGCAACGTGATCGGTGATCCACACCGACTCGGCGCCGCTGTCCTGCGCGGCACGCGCGCAATCGGCCATCATCGCCCCGGTCGACTCGGGACCCATGTTGCGCATCGTCACACCCACCTGCACAATCGCCTCCCCTTCTTGCTTCGTTGGAGCGCCACGCGCGCATTATGCGGCGCACCACTATCAATGTCCTCGCGTTCGGCGGCGGCTTCGTGATCATGTCCCTCGAGCTGCTCGGCGGACGCGTACTGGCGCCGTATTTCGGCAGCAGTATCTACGTGTGGGGCAGCGTCATCACGGTGTTCATGCTGTCGCTGTCGTTCGGCTATCTGCTCGGCGGCTATCTCTCCCTTCGCTCTCCCTCGCTGGGGCGCTTCGCGGCGTTATTCGTTGTTGGAGCGCTGCTCACGTATCCGCTGGTGATCTACGGCGAGCAGTTGATGCAGTTCGTGTTCGAACACATCGAAGATCCGCGTTACGGTTCACTCGTCGCGGCTTCTGCGCTGTTCATGCTGCCGACCATCGTGCTGGGCATGATCAGCCCATACTCCGTTCGGCTGATGGTGACCGAAACCGCGCAGTCGGGACGAGTCGCCGGCACGCTGTACTTTGGTTCGACGCTCGGCAGCGCGCTTGGAACTCTGGCCACCTCGTTCTATCTGGTGCTGTGGTTCGAGATCAACACGATCCTGCTGCTGTTGACCAGCAGCCTGCTGGCGTTCGCGGCCCTCGGTTATGCGGTGGGACGCACTCGGTGAGACTCGCGCTGACGGTCGTGGTTGTGTTGCTGGCGACGTCGGTCGATGCGCGCACGATCCACTCGGAAACCTCGCTGTATCAGAACATCCTCGTCACCGAAGAAGGCTCCGTACGTTGCATGCAGTTCACGGTGCGCAAGGATCAACGCAACCAGACGTGTATCGATCAGCGCAGGCCGAAGCATCTCGTATTCCCGTATGCACGGATGATGATGGCTTCACTGCTGCTCAATCCGGCGCCGAGCAACGTGCTGGTCGTCGGGCTTGGCGGCGGGACGTTGCCGACTGCGCTTTCCGAGCTTTACCCGAACGCAAGTATCGACGTGGTTGAAATCGATCCGGCGGTCGTCATCGTCGCGAAGCGTTACTTCGGCTTCGAGCCGACCGACAAGATGCACGTTTTCGAGCAGGACGCACGAGTATGGGCAAAACGCGCCGAGGGCGGCTCGAAACGCTACGACCTGATCATGCTCGACGCATTCAACGGCGACTACATTCCCGAACACCTGATGACGCGGGAGTATCTGGCGGAAACTCGCGCGCTGCTCACGAACGACGGTGTTCTTGCGTCGAATACGTTTGCGATCAGCCGCCTATACCACAACGAATCGGTCACCTACGCCGACGTATTCGGACCGTTCTTCAATCTGCGATCGGACGACACGGCAAACCGCGTGATCATCGCAAGCCGTGGTGCACTTCCTGATACGGACACGCGGGAAGCAAACGCGAAGGCGCTCGTGGAACCGTTGAAACCGTATGGCGTGCCGATCGAAGACTATGCGTCGACGATGGGCACGAGTGCAGATTGGGACGTGACCGCGCGCATCCTCACCGACCAATACTCGCCGGCGAATCTGCTCAAGGCACAGCCGTAGGCCGTTGACTCAGGTTTTTTGCCAATAGCGGTCTTTCAAGAGACGCTTGTACAGCTTGCCGGTTGGGTGTCGTGGGAGCTGCGCTTCGAAATCCACCGAACGGGGGCACTTGATGTGCGAAAGGTGGCTGCGGCAGAACATGATCAGTTCCTGTTCGAGCGCGGCACCTGCCTCGGCCATGTCCACCGGCTGCACCACCGCCTTCACTTCTTCGCCGAAGTCTTCGTTCGGCACGCCGAACACTGCGACGTCATACACCTTCGGATGCGTGATGAGCAGATTCTCCGCTTCCTGCGGATAGATGTTCACGCCGCCGGAAATGATCATGAAGTGTTTGCGATCGGTGAGATATACGAAGCCTTCCTCGTCCACGTAACCGACGTCGCCGAGTGTCGACCAACCTTCTGTGTGTCGCGACTGAGCGGTCTTGTCAGGGTCCTTGTAATACTCGAACTTGCCGCCGCCGCCGAAATAGATGGTGCCGGGTTCACCCACCGGCAGTTCCTTACCTTCGTCGTCGCAGATGTGTACGGTGCAGTTCAGCGCGCGCCCAACCGAACCTTTGTGCGCGAGCCACTCCTGCGAATTCAACTGCACGAAGCCGTTGCCTTCAGTGCCGGCGTAGTACTCGAACAGCACCGGCCCCCACCAATCGATCATCTGTTCCTTCACCGGAATCGGGCACGGCGCCGCCGCGTGTATGGCGCATTTCAGACTGGACACGTCGTATTTCGTTCTGACCTCGTCCGGCAGCTTCAGCATCCGCACGAACATCGTCGGTACCCACTGGCTGTGCGTAACGCGGTAGCGCTCGATGTACTTGAGCGCACGCTCCGCCTCGAAATGTTCCATCACCACGACCTGTATGCCGCTGCGTAAGCAGGCCATCGAGAAGCCGAGCGGCGCGGCGTGATAGAGCGGCGCCGGCGACAGATAGATCGAGCTTTCGTCCGCGCCGTATAGCGTCGTCATCACGGGCAGTGCGTTCGCTTCTCCGAAAGGGAGGCCCGACAGCGCTCGCTTGATCCCCTTCGGATACCCCGTCGTTCCGGAGGAGTACAACATCGATTGACCTTCGGTCTGGTCCGCGATCGGCCCCTTCGGCATCGACGCGATCGCCGCTTCCCACGATTCGAAGCCGGGAATCACTGCGTCGATCATGTAGCACTTCTCGACGTTCGGAATTCGGCCGTTGAGGGCGTGTGCAACTTCGCGACACTCATTCGAAGTAATGAACACGCGCGCCTCGCAGTTATTGACGATGTATTCGACTTCCTGCTGCTGCAGACGCCAACTGATCGCGGTGTAATACAAGCCGGCACGCTGGGCCGCCCAGCAGATTTGCAGGAATCGCGGATGATTCTCGAGCATCAGTGCAATGTGATCGCCGGCGTTCAGACCCAATTTGCGGAACAGCTGCGCGCCCTGATTCGAAGTTGCTTCGAGTTCGCCGAACGTGACCGCCACGCCGGTGTCGGCCATCACATACGCGATCTTATCCGGCGCGGCGGCCGCAATGATTCCCAAGGGCATCGAGCATCTCTCCACAAAAGATGACGAACGCCGCACGGTATTGGGTTTGCCGGCGAGGTGCAATCCGACACGCAAGAC
>CAZLDA010000012.1:6510-17185 GCA_964557875.1 uncultured Pseudomonadales bacterium
GGGAAACAGGTGAGAAACATCTTTTTCCTTGCGGACAACCAGTTAGGCGCCTAACCTGCCGAACTGTCTAGCACCTGAACATTGAGGCCTCTCCAGCGACGTCGTTATGGCAAGTACCGGGCAATTCAACGTCGTCTGCAGCGGCAAACTCACCGTCCAACTCCATCGCACCGGCATACTCGGCATGTTCCGTCGCCCGATTGCGGCAGACTGTCTGCACTTCTCGATTTCGGGCATCCAAGTGGAGACACCTGCGCAATTGAAAGTGGGCCAGCCTGTCGTGATGGATCTGATCGTCAACGATCTACGCGTTGAAGAACTGTCAGGCGTGGTACGCAGCGCGAGCGCTACAGAAGACAAGCACTACTACGACATCGACTTCCGTATGGAAGGGCCGACGCGCGCAAATACGCTGCACTGTCTTCGTCACATCGACACACACGTTCGCCAACAGTTGCACCTGGCGGGCTGAGTTCGAACGCCTGTCGTGATCGACTGGCAGTTCCCCTATCCCTCGCAACGCATGCCGGTGGTCGCACGCAACGTCGTCGCCACGTCGCAGCCGTTGGCTGCTGTCGCGGGTCTCGACGCGATGCGTCGTGGCGGCAATGCCGTCGACGCCGCACTGACAACGGCAATCACGTTGACCGTCGTCGAACCGAACAACAACGGTGTGGGCAGCGACGCGTTCGCAATCGTCGGGACGAATGACGGACTCATCGGCATCAACGCATCCGGTAGATCCCCGGGGGGCTGGGCTGCGGAGCGTTTCGCGGGTCTCGCGCACATGCCGGACCTCGGTTGGGACAGCGTGACCATACCTGGCGCCGTTAGCGCGTGGGTGGCGCTGTCGGAACGCTTCGGCCGGTTGCCGTTTGCACAGTTGTTCGATGCGGCGATCGGCTATGCGCGCGACGGCTTTCATGTCGGGCCGAAGACGGCGTACTACTGGAACCTCGCCTCCGCACAGTTCAAGGCATTTCCGGATTTCATTGACCATTTCCTGCCGCAAGGCCGCGCGCCTCGCGCCGGCGAGTTGTTCAAACGACCCGATCTGGCGAGCACGCTCGAACTGATCGCGCAATCGCGCGGTGAAGCGTTCTATCGGGGCGAGCTCGCACGGACCATCGTCGCGGCGTCACGCGATGCAGGTGGTGCCCTCAATGCAGACGACCTGGCACAACATCGCGCCGATTGGGTGACGCCGATCCGGCAACGTTACCGCGACATCGAACTTCACGAGATTCCGCCGAACGGTCAGGGGCTGGCCGCACAGATCGGCCTCGCAATTCTCGAACACTTCGACCTGCCCTCCACCGCACCCGACGACGAGCGCGGCATTCATCTGCAGATCGAAGCGATGAAGATCGCGATACGCGCCGCGTTCGATCATTTCGCCGACGCAGCCGCGATGCGAGTGACGCCGATGGAGCTACTTGGTGCGGCTGCGATCGAGAACCTTGCAAAGACCATCAGCGAGGACGCATGTGTGCTGCCACCGGTCGCCTTGCCGATCGGACACGACACCGTCTACCTCACCGCGGCCGACGCCGACGGCATGATGGTGTCGATGATTCAGTCGAACTTTCGCGGCTTCGGGTCGGGCATTGTCATTCCGGGTACGGGCATATCGATGCAGAACCGCGGTTCGGGATTCGTACTCGATCCTGCGCACCCGAACTGCGTCGGTCCGCGCAAGCGCCCGTATCACACGATCATTCCCGGATTCGTCACGCACAACGGCGCACCGCGCATGAGCTTCGGCGTGATGGGCGGGCACATGCAGCACCAGGGTCACGTGCAGATGGTCAATCGCATCTTCGACCATCGTCAGAATCCGCAGGCGGCGTCCGACGCACCGCGTTGGCACGTGTTCCCCGATTTCAGCGTGGGGCTCGAGTCCGGATTTCCGACATCGGTTGCGGAACGGCTCGCGGCGCGCGGTCACATCGTCCGACGCGACCAGCACGAAGCCACGTTCGGCGGCGCGCAATTGATCTACAAGCTGGACGACGGCTATTGCGCCGCGTCTGATCACCGCAAGGAAGGACTCGCGGTCGGTTTCTAACCGTCAGAAGTTGCCGCGCACGATGCCTGTCGTGGCAACGATCTCGTCGCCCGCAGCGTCGCGCGCGCGTATACGTAGCTTGATCTCGTCCGTACCCACGTCTTCGTCCAGTAGCGACTGCCCGACGAGGAAACTCCGCCGCATCTCGATCGGCAAGGTGCCGCTGCACTCGACGATGTGTGCATCGACCTCGGCCGCCAGCACGTCGTCGCTAACGACGTCGTGGCCGAGAATGTCGGCGCTGATTTCGAACGAGACGTTGCGCTCGCACTCGATCGCGTTGCACGTCAACGTGTAGCCGTAGGTAACGCCAACGATCTTCAGGTGTTCCTGCATTTCGTTCTGCTTCAAGGTCAGTATCAGACCGGTCAACGTCGCCACTCTTCACCCCATAGAACTCTCCGTCTGGCCGCATCATCGCAGAGCGCCGTACACGGTCACAACGGCTCAGACCGCCAGCTTCCCTCGAAACAGGAAGAACACCGCGCCGAGCAGACAGATGCCTGCCCACAGATAGTCGAGCGTCAACTTTTCCCTCATGTACAGGATCGCGAACGGGACGAACACCGATAGCGTAATCACTTCCTGCAGGATCTTCAGTTGGCCGAGGTTCATCACGCCGTGGCCGATTCGATTCGCCGGTACCTGCAGTAGATATTCGAACAGCGCGATTCCCCAACTGACGAGCGCGGCAACGATCCACGGTCGACCCGAGAGGTTCTTCAGGTGGCCATACCACGCGAACGTCATGAACACGTTGCTCATGATCAGCAGCACCGTGGTGGATACGTAGGGGTTCATTGGAGGCGCCGTCGTATGCGTCGATGATCGTGCAGTATGGCAAACTCGCATGTCCGTCACCAAGCTGGGTAACCACATGGACAAAGTCGCGCTGATCACCGGAGTGGGTCCCGGCACCGGCAGTGCCATCGCCCGACGGTTTCACGAAGGGGGCTATCAGGTTGCGGCTCTTGCACGGGATGCGACTCGGCTCGACGAACTGACGAAGGAACTGCGCGGTTGTCTGCCTGTCGTTTGCGACGTGTCGGACTTCGCCGCGTTGAAGGCAGCGCATGAAACCGTCGTCGCGACGCTCGGCCCGGTAGACGTACTCATCCACAATGCCGTCCGCGGCACGCGCGGCGACGTGCTGCAGATCGACCCGCAAGACCTCGAACGCAACTTCTCAATCAACGTCACCAGCCTGCTGCATCTGGTCCAGTGGGTAGCGCCGCACATGATCGAGAGCCGCCAAGGCGCAATTATGATCACCGGAAACACGGCGGCACGGCGCGGCAAATCGTTCTTCGCCGGCTTCGCGCCCACCAAAGCAGCGCAACGAATACTGGCGGAGTCGATGGCGCGCCGCCTCGGACCCGACGGCATACACGTCGCCTACTTCGTCATCGACGCAGTGATCGACGTGCCGTGGACGCGCGCGGCTTTCCCGGAAAAGCCCGACGACTACTTCGCAAAGCCGTCCGCCATTGCCGAAACGATCTGGCAGGTTACCCATCAGGATCGATCGGCATGGTCGTTCGACGTCGAGCTGCGACCGTTCGGCGAGACCTGGTAGCGTTTCCGTTCGTCGACCGAATCACCCGCCTCGGCTGCGAGAGCACGCATCGCGGCCCGGTTCTTCGCTACAATTCCGCTTGTTCCTCTCAGAGCCGCCGACATGCAACGCAATGAAGACCTGAGCCGTGTGACACCGCTGACTCCGCCGCCGCTGCGGACCATCGCGAAGTCGACCAAGCTTGCGGACGTCTGCTACGACATCCGTGGTCCGGTTTTGCAGGAAGCGACGCGGCTCGAGGAGGAAGGTCACCGCGTCATCAAACTGAACATCGGCAACCCTGCACCGTTCGGTTTCGAAGCACCGGAAGAGATCGTCATCGACGTGATCCACCACCTGCGCGAGTCGCAGGGTTATTGCGACTCGAAGGGTCTCTACAGCGCACGCAAGGCGATCATGCAGTACTGCCAGCAGCGCCCCATTCCGCACGTCGAGATCGACGACATCTATATCGGCAACGGCGTCAGCGAGCTGATCGTAATGGCGATGCAGGCGCTGCTGAACAACGGCGACGAAATTCTCGTGCCGTCTCCCGACTATCCGCTTTGGACCGCCGCCATCACGTTGTGCGGCGGCAAGGCCGTGCACTACCGCTGCGATGAGCAAGCCGACTGGCAGCCCGATCTGGAGGACATGAAGCGGAAGATCACGTCGCGCACCCGCGGCATCGTGGTGATCAATCCGAACAACCCCACCGGCGCCGTGTACTCGCACGCGCTGCTGACCGACATCGTCGAAATCGCACGGCAGAAGGACCTCATCCTGTTCGCCGACGAAATCTACGACAAGATCATCTACGACGATGCCGTGCACACACCGCTTGCCTCACTTGCGCCCGACTTGCTGGTGCTGTCGTTCAACGGCTTGTCGAAGACATATCGCGTGGCGGGTTTCCGCACCGGCTGGATGGTGATCTCCGGCGCCAAACACCGCGCCACCGACTACGTCGAGGGGCTCAATATCCTCGCGTCGATGCGTTTGTGCGCCAACGTGCCGACGCAGCACGCGATTCAAACCGCGCTCGGCGGTTATCAGAGCATCGTCGAGTTCATTCGTCCGGGTGGGCGCCTGTATCAACAACGCGCACTCGCACACTCGCTGCTGAATCAGATCGAAGGCGTCAGCTGCACGATGCCGAAGGGCGCGCTGTATCTGTTTCCGAAACTCGACGTGCGCCGTTTCAACATTCACGACGACGAGAAGTTCGCGTTCGACCTGCTGCGACAGGAGAAGATCCTCGTCGTGCAGGGCACCGGCTTCAACTGGCCCGAACCCGATCACTTCCGCATCGTGTTCCTGCCGCGCGAAGAGGAACTGATCGAAGCCATAGGCCGCCTGGGTGAGTTCCTCGCGACGTATCGTCAGTAACCACCGCGCGATAAACGCGTGAGCGACATCCACATCGACGATTTCTTCAAGGACGCCGCGAAGACGCTCGCGCGCCTGTATCTGACCTTCCCGCGCAAAGCGACCGTATTCGTAGAAGAAGTCGCCGGACCAGTGACCACCGATGAATTCGGCGTACCGGGTACCCGCTTTCTATCGTGCTTCGGCACGCTGTTGTGGCTCGCAGAAGAGGGTTATCTGCGTTACGACGAAGCGATTCGGATGGAAGCCATCGATCAGGCCGTGCTAACCGGGCGATGTTTCGGTGTGCTGACCATGCGCGCCGATGGAGAGACCACATCAGGCGATGCGTTGCCCGCGTCGGTTGCGGTCGAGCAGGCCACCTACATCCATCGAATCCGTGAGGCGCTGAAGAGCGGCAGTTCCGCGCAGGTGCGCGCGACGATGACCGACGTGATGGCGCGGATGGTCCCCTGACTACGAACCGACGCGATAAAGCAGCGCGTCTTCGTAGCCGCTGATGATCGTGACGAGTCCGCGCATCTTCGCGTTCACGTCCTCCGCTCCGCTATCGACGAGCAACGGTCTGCCTTCGAGCGACAACAGTTTCGTGCGAGTCGCGGCAACCCAGACGTTCTCTCGCCTGACGATTCGCAACACTTCGGCCGTGAGTTGCTGGTTGCCGCGTCCGATCAGGAAGCCCTGACCGCGCGTGAAGCTGAGGATGATGACGGTGTCTGCGTCGACGTGCGTTGCGAGTGCGCGCGCATCCGCATCACGGATCACGGTGCCGTCCTTCGAAAGGATGTCGAACCCGAGCAGCGTCGCCTCTACACCGAGACGTGTTTTGACGGCCGCCAGCGTGCTGCCGGGTCCGAGTACGAGCGTGCCGCGACGCCCTGCGACGCGCTCCGCGATCGACTCGGCGATTTCGGTCAGCACGAGTTCTTCCACTTCGCGTCCGCTGGTTTTCACATGCTGCAGGAACCCGCCGACCTGCGGCACCGATAGTTCGCCGTAGTAACGCGTTGCTACACGTCCTTCACGTAGCGCGGCTTCGTCGATGTCGCGCACCTCAGCCGCAATGGCCGCAACGAGATCACCATCGAGCAACCGAGCCACCAGAGCACCCGCGTCACGCGGCGTAACGGTGAACACCGCGGAGTGCATTTTCACGCCGGCAGGCACGCCGATGACGGGGATCGATCGCGGCAGCGCTTGCGCAAGGTCGCGTGCGGTGCCGTCACCGCCCGCGAACATCAGCAAGTCGATGCCGTGCTTCGCCAGTGCCGCAACCGCGGCGTTGGTGTCGGACGCGCGCGTCGGCAATGTAGCGGCGCCGAGCACCTGCACGTCGAAGCCGAGGCCGGCCAAGGCGTCGGCTCCCATGGCGCCATCCCACGTTACGAACCTCAACTCTCCCGCACGACTCTGCAATGGCGCGAGCGCTTCGCGCATCCGCTCGCCGGCACGCGGCCGCACACCCCGCGCAAGTGCTTCCTGTTGAATGTCTGCACCATCGCTGCCTTTCAAGGCAGCCGGTCCTCCGATGCCCGCAATCGGGTTGACGATGACTCCAATGCGCAACATCAGCTGCGTTCGACGCGCGCGAGCACGTCGTCTGCCAGCGCGAGCGATGCGGTGAGTCCCGGGGATTCAACGCCCAGCAGATGTACAAGTCCTGCAACACCGTGGTTTTCGGGACCGGCAATCAGAAAATCGGCGCCGGGATCCGTCGGACCCGAGATCTTCGGCCGGATCCCCGTGTAGCCCGGTTGCAGACGCGTTTCATCGAGCGCCGGATAGTAGCGACGGATGGCAGTGACGAAGCGTGCGCGATTGCGGTCGTCGAACGTGTAGTCGACACCTTCGATCCATACAACGTCAGGACCGAAACGCGCCTGCCCGGCGAGATCCAGCGTCACGTGTACGCCGAGCCCACCCTGTTCCGCCACCGGATACACGAGCCGCCTGAACGGAGAGCGGCCGCTCAAGGTGTAGTACTGGCCTTTTGCGTAATGCGCCACCGGCAGGCCGGCAGATGCGTGCGGCGCCAAACGTCGCGCGAGATCGGGCGCGCCCAGTCCGGCGGCGTTCACCACACACGCGGCATCGAGTTCCATCTCGCTCGTCTCAATGCGGATTCGTCCACCGTCGACGGCGCCCGAGCGCACTTCAGAGTGAAACGCGACCATGCCGTCGTGCGCCTCGAGATCGCCCAGCAGACTCTCCATGTACGCGTGGCTGTCGATGATGCCCGTCGTCTCCGACAGCACGGCGCCGACGCAACTCACCGCCGGCTCCAGTTCCGCGACTTCTTCGGGGGGCAGCCACCGCAGCTCACCAACACCGTTGGCGACTGCGCGCCGTTGATAACCACGCAGCGTTTCGAACTGCGTCGCGTCGGTGGCGACTATGATTTTGCCGCAGCGCTGGAACGGAACGCCGTACTCCTCGCAGTGCCGATACAACATCGCTTTCCCGCGCACGCACAGCTGGGCCTTCAGGCTGCCGGTGTCGTAGTAGATGCCCGCGTGAATGACCTCGGAGTTGCGGCTGCTCGTCTCCGTGCCGATCTGGCCATGACGCTCGAGAACCAGCACCTCACGACCGTGACGCGCCAGTGCACGTGCGCATGCGAGGCCGACCACGCCTGCGCCAATCACTACACAATCGACACGTTCAGCCATGGTTCGAAACCGTCCGGCGCGCAATCGACTCTGGTCCGAACGCAGCCGCGAGCGCGGTGCGAAACGTTCGAGCACGCGACGGCAGCATGGCCCTACGAACGGACAAACGCGCCATCACGTCTTTCTCGAAACGAGCAAGTTCCTCCGGTGACGCATCGAAATCGTCTGCGCTCACCACGAACCGCACACCGCACGCCTGCGCAAACACGGCCTCCAGCGCCTGCACGTCTGCCTCGGCATGAAAGAACGCAGTGCGCTGCGCCGCAGTGCGCGGCCCCGGCACATACCAATATCCATAGTCGCGCTGCGCGCGCCGCTGCTCACCTGCGAGACACCAGTGCGCCGCTTCGTGCAACGCGCTCGCGGGATAGTCGTAGGTGAACACGATCTGCGCCGGCGTCGCTCCCACTGCAGGCAGATACAGCGGTTCGGCGGCACCGCCGCGCATGGCGGTGTGGTGACTCGCGAGGAACGTGTCGTTGAACGTTCGGACGATACGCGCCGCAGCCGGGTCAGTCATCGACGCACGCGGTTTCGCTCAGCCACGCGAAGTAGCTCGCCGAGAGATAGTCCCGACCCGCCAGCAGGTGATCGAGGTAACCGCGTTCGGGGCGTAGCCCCTGGCGAATCACGGCGGCGTTTGCGAAATACGTCCACGCCGCAATCCGCACTCCTTCGGACTCGACCACGACGACGTCACGGCTGTAGTTCACAGGCGCTGCCTCGAATCGATCCATCAGTTGAATTTCATCCGCATCCCCCAGCCGATACAGAACGCCTTCAGATTGCGACGTCCGGTCGAAGGTGAGGTTGGCATGACCGCTCGAGGGATGTTCTCGCGACTGCTTGTTGAACGTCAGTCGAACTCCGCCAATCGTCGCGCCGCTTACGCAATCGAACTTCAGCCCTCGCGCCGAGACGCGTGCGGGGTTCATGTTGCTGCCGTACGCGAAGTAGTAACGCGTCACGCTAACCTTTGCGCAGCAGGTAGTGATACGTCGAGCCTTTGAGTTCATGGCTCACCATCTGATGTCCCATGAACCGGCAGAAGTTCGTGAGGTCGCGTTCGGTGGTCGGATCAGTCGCGAGAACATGCAGCACTTCGCCGCTTCGCATTTCGCGCACGCGGTTACGTACGAGCATCAGCGGCTCGGGACAAACCAGTCCGGTCGCGTCGAGACAATGATCCGCGTTCTCATGATCTGCGTTCTCCATGAATGGCCGGCCCTGCGATTTCGCGCGCGATGGTATCAGGGCGTCCGAACGCGTGCATGAGCACCCATCACAACTCACGCGCGTGCGACCGCGCGCGACGTTGTGGTCCTACGTGCGCGTCGCGATGGCGATCGTTGCCTTGACTTGTCACACGCGGCTTTGAGACTTTGCGCCCGAACAAACGACCGTCTCCTCGGTCGAACCTGCAACACGAGCACCACACTGCATGCGGATTTTCGGCTTGCTGGGGATATCAGTCGCATTGGCGTTCCAGCCGTTGTACGCGCACGCCGCTGATGAGCCCGCGGAGACTGCGGCGACACCGCGGCCGGCTGACGATCCGGATGCCATCGGCAGTCTCCAAACAGACGACGGCATCGCCACTGCCACACCCACGACGCCGGTCGTGGTAGCCGACGACCGCATCAGCGTGGCGGTGCATCAACTCGAGATGAAAGAGTACGCAGACGCGACGGCGCTGCTGACCGACATCGTGGCGGAACAGGAGCGCCGCACGTCGCGCTACGACCCTTCGCTGGTCGTTCCGCTGACCCTGCTGGGCGATGCACTGAACGGCGAGGGGAAATACCCGGAGGCACTGCGCACCTACGAACAGGCGCAACACATCGCGCGCGTCGAAGGCGGCCTGCACACCACGGAACAGATCAACATCATCTATAAGGAAGCCAACACGCTGGCGTCGATGGGCAAGATCGACAAGGCGCAGGACAAGCAGGAGTACGCGTACGAAACGCTCGCGCGAAAATACGGTCCGTTCAGCCCGGAACTCGTGCCCGGGCTCTACCATCTCGCGGCCTGGTACGAGCGCACTTCGAACATCTTCGCGGCGCGAGGACTGTACGAGCGCATCACGCAGATCATCGAACGTACCGGCGGCGAGACCGATCCCGCACTTCTACCCGCCTTGCGTGGCATCGCCCTCAGCTACCGCGAAGAGCGCTTTCCGCCCTACCAGGTAATCGACGAACGGCAACCGACGATGGCCGGGACCATGGATACGGTCGGGCTGCCTCACCCCGGCCAGCAAGGCATGGTCGTAAACCGGTTCGGTCCGGGCGAGCAGGCGCTGGTGCAGATCGTGAAGATTCTCTCGGCCGACCCCAACGTCGACCCGCTGCACCTCGCCCAGGCGGAACTCGACCTCGCGGACTGGTACCTGCTCTTCGACAAACAGTCACGCGCCACGCCCATCTATGTGCATGCGCGGCAGGTTCTGCAGGAACGGGCTGGATTCACCCCGGAACAGATCGCGGACTACTTCGACCACCCGACGGTGTTGTACCGGCCGATTCCCGCCAATCCACCGGCGCCGCCACCGGCCTTGCGGACGAACCCTACCGAGGGGTACGTCGAGGTCTCCTACACGGTGTCGGCGCTCGGCGAAGTGAACGACCTGAAAACCATCGCTTCGGAACCCGAAGGAATGATGGACTTCAAGGTGCGACGCGGCATGCGCGTAGCGCGCTTCCGGCCGCGCCTGGACGGCGACACACCAGTTGCCTCGCCGAATCAGATTTATCGACACACCTTTACCTACTATCCCAGTGCGGAATCTGCCGGAACCGCGGCCGGCAAAAGCGGCAGCCCGGATCCCGTGAGAGCTATCTTTCGCGGCTGACCTGGGGCGTTGCTTTCGATTCTCAAGTATCCATTGAGAATCGATACCGCCTGAGGCGTAAACGTGATTTCCAAGTCGCAACTTCCTCCCGGTGAAACAGGCCCCGCACATTGACCAGTGACTGAGAAAGATCGAAACAG
>CAZLDA010000013.1:0-7878 GCA_964557875.1 uncultured Pseudomonadales bacterium
GAGCACTTCGAACATCTGCATGCCGCGATCGATGATGTGCACGCCGCAACGGAAACCGTCGGCGGATGCCGGCATCGCAAACGTCAGCGCGGCCACGAAGAGCAACGCGCCGATTTCCGGACATCCGTCTTTGATACGAATCGCGACGCCTCGATACCGCACGTACATGACCGCGAGCTTACACACCCGAAATGAACGGTTGCTGTACCTTAATTCGAAACGCGGTCGACGCGTGCGAGCGGTTCCATCGACGCAGTCACAGGTTCTTCCGGAACGGGTATCGGGTCTGCGGACCGATCGCTTGCAAATCCGAAGTCTTGTTGGACACTCGGTATTCGATCGTTTCGATCCCGAGGTATGGAAGTGTCCGACGCTTTCTTCAAGAGACTCTTCGGCGATTCCGAGCCTACCCACGTCGGCAGCGGCTGGGTCAGCGGCGTGGCATCGGTGTTCTTCGGAATGCTCGGTGTCGGCGGCGTGCTCGTGCTGCTGTTTCCTTCGGCTCTGACGCTTCCGGAAGCGCGCTCGCTCTATCCGGTAGAGCTCATGCGCGTGATCATTCAGGCAACCATCGCTGCCGCACTCGTGCTCGGCGCCATCTCCGCAATTCTGCGGCAACGCAAGGTTCTCGGGATCACCGGCGCAACGCTCGGGCTGATTGCGGTACTGCTCGGCGGCGCGAGCACACCGTTGCCCGAGGAAGTCGGATCGAAGATCGGCGTCGGCCTCGACTGGTTCCTGCTCGACCTGCTGGTGATGACGCTCGTGTTCGTACCGGTGGAGCGGTTGTGGCCGCTGCATCCGCAGCAGGGCACATTTCGTCCCGAGTGGACGACCGATGCGTTCTACTTCGTGTCCACGCATCTGCCCGCACAACTGATCACCTTCCTGATGTTGTTACCCGCCACGATGGCATCGAAGTGGCTGGCCATTCCGGCGCTGATGAAAACCGTTGGCAGCTTGCCGCTCTTCGTGCAGCTGCCGTTGGCCATCGTCGTTGCGGACCTCTCGCAGTACGCGACACACAGGGCGTTCCACCAGATTCCATTCCTGTGGCGCTTTCACGCCATTCATCACTCGATCAAGACGATGGACTGGATCGCAGGTTCGCGTTCGCACTTCGTCGACATCCTGATCACGCGCGGCCTGATCCTCATCCCGATGACGCTGCTCGGCTTTTCGCAAGCTACGATGGCCGCTTATCTGATCTTCGTGTCGTTTCACGCCACGTTCTGCCATACCGATTTCCGCCCGCGTGTACCGTGGCTCGAACGTCACGTGGTTACGGGGCGCTATCACCACTGGCATCACGCGGCGCATCCCGAAGCAGTGGACGTGAACTTCGCCATCCATCTGCCGTTCATCGATCGTCTGTTCGGAACGTTTCACCTGCCGAAAGACGCGTGGCCCGATCGATATGGTCTGCTCGGGCGAACGATGCCGGCGGGGTTCTTCGCGCAGTTGATCGCGCCCTTCAAACGCCAGAAGTCCGCCGCTACAGCGTGACCTCCGCCAGCGCCAGATCGTTGGGTCTGTGCGTTCCTGTTTTCGAACCCTTCACGAGCCCTAACGCTTTCATCACGCGAACGGTGGAATAGCCGAAGTCGAACTCGGCGTCGTCGTGCGTGGTGCGTAACAGGTGCGGATAACGATGGTGATTGTTCTGCCAACACGCGCTGAACGTCGCCATCACCGGCAGCCAGTCGCCGATGTTCATCGCGTTGTCGGTTGCAACGTCATAACGTCGCGAGCCCCAGCGGCGATCGTGCGTCCAATAGTTCTGCACCATGTTCACCCACAGCGCGAAGACACGAACGCCGAGCCAAACGCCGATCGCAAACGCCCAGTCGCGAACGAACAGCCACAAGAGCCCGCAGCTCAGAATCGGCGAGACGACGGCGAACAAAGGATGAGACACGAGACGGAACGGCCACGTTTTGAGAATGGCGTCGTTCGCCATGTCTTCCGTGCACGGATACGGGAAGAGGCACAGATACAGCGTTCGCCAGAATCCATCGCAGGAGTGCTTGTTCGGATCGCCTGCGTGATCGGCGAACTTGTGGTGCAGGCGGTGCCGGTTCACCCAGCTCACCGGGTCGACGTAAACGAAGAAGGCGTTGTTCACCACCGTCGCGGTTTTGACGAACCAGTCCTTGTAGTCCAATGCCCGGTGCGCGATGCCGAGATGGATGATGTCGGAGAGGTAGATGCCGCCGGAAAACCACGACGCCAACAAATACGCGAAGCCGACGGCCATTCCCCAATACGGTCCGAGCCACGGCGGCGCCAGCAGCGCCGATATCGCGAGCTGCATCGCGAGAATCGCAAAACCAAGCACGTTGTAAATTCTCATCCGCAGCTCCTGCTCTCCACGCCTATAAGACCGGTTCGACCGGCAGCAATCGAAACATCCACACCTTCAGACGCTTGCCGAAATCGACCTCGTCATCGGGATTGAAGTCCGCTGTCGTGTGCCAGCTGTTCTCGGGCCGTATGTCGCGCTCGATGCTCTCGGTGAGTTGGCGCGCAAGTTCCTTGTTGTCGATCAGCACACCGACTTCGGTGTTCAGGTTCGTCGAACGCGGATCGAGATTGAACGTGCCGATGAAGAGCGTCTCGTCGTCGATCACCATGCTCTTGGCATGCAGACCGAACGACGGAGAGTACTTCGCGAGACGTGGATAGATCAGCTCGTCGCGAATCGCGGGATTCGGATTGAACTCGTAGATCTCCACCCCTGCTTCGAGCAGATCGGCACGCTGCGATGAATAGCCGGCAAACGCGGGAATGTTGTCGGTGGAGGCGAGCGAGTTGGTTGATATGCGGATCCTGAGGCCTTGCTTGACGAGTTGTGCAAACAGTTCGACCCCACCATCCGGCAATATGAGGTACGGCGACTGGATCAGCACGGATCTCTTCGCCGCCTTAACGGCATCGATCAGCTGATTCGTCGCTCTGCCGCCGCCGCGCAAACCGGACGCTCCATCGTTCTTGCCGGGCTCATCGCTGACAAAACGAACATCGCTCCACACCATCGCGTCCATCACCGCCTGAAACGACCGGGGAATCGCCTCGATGGCCTGGCGCATCTCCGGTTCGAAGTTCGCCGGATCATCGGCATACGCGTGCAATTCCGCGGAGCGTTGCGCTACGTCCTGCTCCGATACTTCGCCTCCCCGACCCTCGAAGATTCTCTCTACCGGTACCGCAAACTCGCTTTCCCAGAATTCGTTGAAGTGGTCCTGCATGTCGCCCACAGCGGATCCCAGCAGCAGCACGTCGCGATCCCGGAAATTGAACACGTGATTGAAGTTGAAATACTCCGCTGCCATGTTGCGACCGCCGGTGATGCCTGCAACACCGTCGAAGATGGCGGTCTTGTCGTGCATGCGCTGGTTGACGCCGCGGAACTCCATCAGCGTGTTCTTGAACTTCTCCCAGGTACTCACGCCAACGACGAACTTGGGGTTGTAGATTCGGATCTGCACGTTCGGATGCGCGGCCAACAGCAGCAGCGTGCGGTCCTCTGCGGCGATGATGAAGTCGTCGACCAGCACTCGAACCGAGACACCGCGTTCAGCAGCGGTCAACAACTGTTCGGCGGCGAGGATGCCGATGTTGTCGGTGCTCCAGATGAAGTACTGCACGTCGATTGAGCGTGCCGCGCGCATCGTCAGCCAGGCGCGAGCAATCAGGGCTTCTTCGCCTTTCTCGAGGATATACACGCCGGTCTGCGACTCCATGCGCGCGGCGCAGTCTTCGCAGATGGATTGAAGCCATTCGTCGATCGCCGGCGCTGCAAGCACGCCCACGGGACTCAGCATCAAGAGGAGAGCGCAGAGTCTCAGGTCCTTCATCGATGAAATCGCCGCCGCTCCCCTCTATGAGGCCGTCAGAGCCCGTCGGAGATTTCACCATGCCCGCAAACGCGCGCGCAATACCAGGGCCGATGCTGCCCTCACGGCGCCGCTGTCTTGACCAGACAAAACCCGGCCGTTAGTCACAAAATCGCGGCCGCGATGCGTTCGGGCTGGATGTTGCGCGCGAACCGCGGTCTAATTTCCACCCTAGAACGCGTTCTAAGACCCCTTTTTTTGGAAGAGCTCCCTATGGCAGAGAACGTCGCGGTTGTCGGCAGCGGCATCGCAGGGATGTGTACTGCGCTTGCGCTCGCGCGGCGCGGCTTGACAGTGACGATGATCGAGCGCGATTCGGCGCCCCCGGATGGCGACGCCGACAAAGCGTTTTTCGAATGGCCACGGCGCGGCGCGTCGCAGTTCCGCCATCCGCATGCGTTCCTCGGACTGATGTGCAATCTGCTGCAGGACCAGTACCCGGACCTGCTCGACGATTTCTATGCGGCCGGCGCTCGTCGCTTGAGCTTCCACGAGATGCTGTCGCCGGAACTCGAGCCGCGCTACAAGCCCGAACCAGGCGACGAGAAGTTGTGGGTTCTGCTGTGTCGTCGCGCAACGATCGAAACAGTGCTGCGACGCTACGTCGAACGCATGCAGAACATCCGCATAGTCAACGACGTGACGATCGATGGAGTCATTACGGATTCGCAGGAAGGCGCGTTGACCGTACGCGGCGTCAAAGTGCGCAGCGATGCCGCCGATCGCGTCGGCAGTGAAATTCGAGCGGACGTCGTCGTCGACGCAAGCGGCCGTACCACGAAATTCGCGCGCTGGTTCGCCGAGGCCGGCACAAAGGTGCCGGAAGAGAACGACGACGCCGAGATCGTCTACTACACGCGTCACTACCAACTGCGCCCCGGCGTGGCGGAACCGCCGCGCAACGGCAAAGATCGCCCTGGCGGTGATCTCGGGTACATCAAGTTCGGCGTGTTCCCGGGCGACAAGGGGAGCTTTGCCATCATCGTTTGTCTGCACAACAGCGAGACGGCGTTGCGGGAGGCCGTGAAGGACGGCGCTACGTTCGACGCGATGTGCCGCGGCATTCCCGGGCTTGCGCCGTGGGTGGAGGAAGGAAAAGTCGACGCTACGACACATCCGTTCGGCATCGGCGACATCCGTGCGGTATGGCGTCACTACGTGACCGACGGAAAGCCGCTGGTGAAGAACTTCTTCGCGGTCGGCGACGCGGCGCTGCGTACGAACCCTCTCTACGGACGCGGCTGCAGCACCGGCATCCTGCACGCGCACCTGCTCGCGGAGGTGTTGACCGAGGTGAGCGATGCGACGGCGCGGGCGATCGAGTTCGACAAGCGCACCGACGCACAATTGCGGCCGATCTTCGATGCCAGCCTGGCGGAAGATCGCAACGGCATCCGTCGCGCGCTGGCGAGCACCGAAGGTCGCGTCGTCGAAAAACCCGACTCGTTCAAGAAGTGGTTCGGACTGGCATTCGGCGATGCGATCGCAGCAGCGGCGCGTTACAACCTGTACGTGCTGCGCGGCATGATGCGCACCGTGAATCTGCTCGAGAAGCCCGGCGCGTTTCTACAGGATCGCCGCACGCAGTTGATCGTGATCATGTACATGCTGCGCGGTCGCTCGCGCAATGCCGCCACGCGGATCGTGCGCGGCCCGAGTCGGGACGAGATGCTCGCGTTGGTCGCGAAGCACTGACCGGGGCGCGGCGCACCGTCGTGCCCGCAGGCACTCCTTATCCATCTCCAGGTGCTGCCGACGTTGCTTTTGAACGTCCCAGCGCAATTCACCCTGATGTAGCGGGCACATCCGCCACAAATTCGCATCGACGTAGACCTGGACTCTGATCGGTCGCCCGGCTTACCTTTCGATCCTGGACCGAAATAAGCAAGGCCGAGGATGGGGCAACTGCGGACGGTACATGGCGCCGGCCATTGGTACCTCGTCGCCCGCCCTGGCGACAGGGTCCTGCGCGTGCGCCCGCGTTTATTGCTGGGAGAGACGGCGGCAGGCGAACTCAGCTTCGACGCCTCCTGCGCCCAGCTGGAACTCGATATCGACGACGATGGCAGCATCCTGCTCAAGGCCGTGGGCGGCCACGAGCTGGAGTGGGCCGGCGGCGTGCGTTGCCACCGTGATCGCCTTGCGCGCAATCGCGGCGCGGAAATCCGCCTCTTTCACAACGTGCTGTTGCTCGATACGGATTTTGTCGAGGAACCCGATGGCGGATTGCCGAACGACGAGGTCAAAGAGGCGCAAATCCGGCGTTTTCCGGACCTGCTGCTGGAGAACCCGGTCGACAAGATCGTGGCAGAGCCGCCACCCGCCTCGCTCGAGCCGCCACTCCCAGCGGTCGAGGCGACACTCCCCGCGGTCGAGGCGACAATCCCCGCGGTCGAGGCGACAATCCCCGCGGTCGATCCACCACCCCCCAGTAAGCCGCGCCCACACACCCACAACAAGCGCCGGGCCGATCCGCGCGGGCAACAGACCAACACGCGGTCACCTCGAGTGCGGCGTGCATCAATAGCAGGGCTGGTCGGGCTGGCTTCGATCGGTCTGGCGGTGCTCTACATCGCAACGCAAAAGTCGGACACGCCTGAAACGCCGGCAACCGTTGCAATCGCACCAGCACCTCAGACCGATACGGTTCGGTCACCCTCGGCGATTGTCACTGACGCCGCTCGTGCGGCAGAAGTGAAACCGGCTCCGAAGCCCGCTCCAGACGCGCCGCCTTCAATTGGAGTGACGCAGCCTGAAGTGACGCACCCTGAAAGGGTATTGGCACCGCCACCCGAACCCGCATCGGAGCGCATATCTACAACTGCGGCTCTGTCTGCGCCGGCGGTCGCTTCAGCGCCTTCATCGTCCGCGGTTCCCCCGGCATCCACCTCAGTTGGCCCGTCCGCGCGTCCGCCGATTGCCACACCGGCGCCGTCTCAAACTGCCGCGTCGACGCCTCCGCCACCTGACGTAACAGAGTCGACACCTCCAGCATCGCAATCGAGCGCGGTTGCCTCACGCTCGACTGAACCCGCATCGAGGGCACCTGTTGCGCCGTCGCCCTCCCCGGCTGTGAACGTCGCGACCACCAGCCAAACGGCCAAGCCACAGCAAACCACCGGCACCCTCAAATCGAGTCCTGCCCCGGTCGTGGCCTCTCAGGAGAACACCGCTGCGCGTCGCGAGGCCGCGGCCCGGCAAGCACGCGTGCGTGCGTTGTTCGCGGCAGACCAGGCATTGGCGCAGGGCCGACTCGTGAGTCCCCCCGAGGCGAACGCGTATACGCTGTACAACCGCGTGCTGGCGCTGGATCCGGAATCTCAAGAAGCCAAGCGCGGACTGCAGTCGGTCCGAGCGGGGTTGATCAACAGCACACTGGCATCGCTGGCGGGGAATGCGCTCGACGACGCTCGCACATCTCTGAAGGCAGCCGCTGATGCCGGCGCCGACCCGATGCTGGTTGCCAACCTGCAGAGCGAGATCGAGTACCGGCAGGGCCAGGCGCTCCCACAACAATGAGTAGCCCCGCTGTGCCACCCAGTCTGGTGCTGATCCGACGCCTTGCCGACGGCAAGGTCGAGTGGATTCCGTTGGGGAATCCGCCGTCTCACGTTCCGGTGGTGCCCGACGCCGCCTATACGCTCGTCGATCGGGCGCACTACGAAGCACCGCAGACGCTGGTGGTTCACCGGCAGGGCGAAAACCTCGTGCTCGAGGTGCAGGGAGCCGAGGCGGTCGTGCTGGACGGCTTCTTTACCGCCGCGCATGTCGAGTTCTACCCCACGACGAACATTGCGAGTGGCGCGGGTCCTTTCTCCGGCGCGCCGCTCACAGCCGACTCCTCCGTGCCAGAGGCTTCAGCGAGCGAACCGCCGGTGTGGACCGCCGGGCAAGAGAGTGGCGCCGCAGCGAGCACAGCGGCTGCCGCCACCGCGGGAACCGGCGCCGCAGCCGGCGGCGGAACCTCGCCGATGCTCTGGGT
>CAZLDA010000013.1:7888-17133 GCA_964557875.1 uncultured Pseudomonadales bacterium
GCCCCCCTGGGGGCACGGGGGCCCGCCGCGGGGGGGGTAACCTCGCCTATGCTCGGGGTGGGGGGGGGTGGGGGCGGGCTCGGGCTCGCTGCTCTTGCTGGCGGAGGCGGGGGTGGCAGCGGAGGTGAAGATTCGGGAAGCGTCGCGCCTCCACCCGTGGCTGACACCACTGCGCCGCAGATTACGTCTGCGACAACCGCGACCCCGATTGCAGAAAACGCCGGTGCGAATCAGCCGGTGTATACCGCGACGGCCACCGATGCCTCGGCGATCACTTACAGTTTGAAGGCGGGCGGCGACGCCGCTGCGTTCACGATCAACGCACGAACCGGCGTCGTGTCGCTGATCAGCAGCCCCGATTTCGAAACGAAGCCCAGCTACGCGTTCACGATCGTCGCCACAGATGCCGCGAGCAACAGCTCCGAACTCGCGGTCACCCTCGCGGTCACCAATGTCGACGATACGCCGGTCAACATCACGTCCGGCGGAACCGCAAACGCGATCGACGAAAACAGCGGCGCCGCGCAGGTCGTCTATAACACCGCCGCGACTGCAACCACAGGCTCAGCGCTGACGTACAGCCTCAAGGCCGGCGACGATGCAGAAGCGTTCACCATCGATGCAACCAGCGGTGCCGTGACGCTGACCCCGAACCCGGACTTCGAAGTCAAGTCGAGCTATGTCTTCACAGTGATTGCGGCGGATTCCATCAACAACACCGCGGAGCAAGCGGTGACGCTGGCCATCAACGACATTGACGAAGACGCCCCGGCGGTCACCGGTGTGGTACTCAGCGGCGCGGTCGGCGCCCAGAACGGCCAGCTGAACGCGGGCGATCGCGCGCAGGTCACCGTGACGCTGAACGAGAACACGGTGGTCACGGGTACGCCACGCGTGGTGCTCAACGTCGGCGGCGGACCCAACGAATTTGCGAACTACGTGTCCGGCAGCGGCACGACGAACCTGCTTTTCGAGTACACGATCCAAACGGGTGACACGGATACCAACGGCATTGCGATTCCCGCCAATGCAGTGCAGCTCAACGGCGGCTCACTTCGCGACGCGACTGGGAACGCAGCGAGCCTCAGTCATATCGCCGTTGCCAACAACGGTTCGTTCATCGTCGATACGTCGGGGCCGAGTGTGAGTTCGATTGCACTGAGCGGGGCAATCGGCGCGCAGAACGGGGTGCTGAACGCGGGCGATCGTGTTCAGGTCACCGTCAGGATGACCGAGAACACCCTGGTTGCCGGTACTCCGAACGTAGAGCTGAACGTCGGCGGCAACACGAGGCTTGCAACCTACGTGTCCGGCAGCGGCACGACGAATCTGATCTTCGAGTACACGATTCAGGCGGGCGACACCGACACCAACGGCATCTCCATTCCTGCGAACTCCGTGGAGCTGAACGGCGCGACATGGGTGGACGCGGCGGGAAACACCGCGAACGTCAATCACGGCGCCGTTGGCAATAACGGGTCTTTCATCGTCGATACGACGCCGCCGAACCTGAGTTCGGTTGCCCTGACCGACGCGATTGGCGATCAGAACGGGGCGCTGAATGCGGGCGATCGGGCGCAGGTCAGGGTCACCATGAGCGAGGCCACCGTCGTGACAGGCGCGCCGACGGTCGCGCTGGATGTCGGAGGCACCACGAGGCTCGCTACGTATGTGTCCGGTAGCGGCTCGGCGAACCTCGTTTTCGAGTACACGATCCAGGCGGGCGAGACCGACACCAACGGCATAGCCATTCCGGTCAATGCGTTGCAGCTCAACGGCGGAACCCTTCAGGACGTGGCGGGCAATGCCGCGGCGAACCTCGGTAACGCAGCCGTTGCGAGCAACGGGTCATTCATCGTCGATACGACGGCGGGTGGCGTGAACTCGATTGCCTTGAGCGGCTCGGTCGGCGATCAAAACGGTCTTCTGAACACGGGCGATCGCGTGCAGGTCACCGTAACGATGACCGAAAACACCTTTGTCACGGGCACACCGCGCGTGGCGCTCGACATTGGAAATGGGCCTAATGACTTCGCGAACTACGTGTCGGGCAGCGGCACCACGAGCCTGCTCTTCGAGTACGTCATCCAGCCTGGCGACGAAGACAACAACGGCATCTCGATTCCAGGTAATGCGTTGCAGTTGAACGGCGGCGCTCTGACGGACGCGGCCGGAAACGCCTCGGCGATCGGTCATGATTCTGTTTCCAGCAACGGTTCGTTCGTCGTGGATACGACTGCACCGACGCTGTCGTCCAGTGAACCAGGCGACAACGACAACGACGTGTTGACCGACGCCAACATCGTTTTGACGTTCAATGACACCGTGCTGGCCGGGAGCGGCAACATCGTCATCAGCAACGGTAGTTTCGATACCCGTACGATCAACATCCAAGACGGCTCCCAGGTCAGCGTTTCTGGCAACGAGGTCACGATCAACCCCGCCTTCGATCTGCTTTTTTCGAGCGAATACAGCGTGCAGATTCCGGCCGGCGCACTCACCGACCTGGCCGGCAATGCGTATGCAGGCATTTCCAATACAACGACGCTCAACTTCCAAACGGAAGAGTTGTTCGGGTCGTCGGGGCAGCAGGCCGCCGAGTTCGACGTCGCAAGCGTTCAGTTGACCGCGCTCGAAACGAGCGACGTCAGGACGACGGTCGCCGACGCGACTGCGAGTACCGAGATGGATGCCACCGTCTGGAGGGGCGCGGTCGGCCTCGGCAGCGACGATCGCATCGCGCTCGTCGCAAACAGCAGCGATGCGTCTGCGACAACGAACGAAACATCGACCAGTGAGGCTGCCGTGGCGTGGCCAACTTCCTTGGCTGTCCCCACCGCACTCCACGGAAGTTCCATCGCAGGTTCGGCTCGATTCGACACGGCACTTGCAAGCAATGGCGGCGTTTCGTTCGACGATGTGCCGATCTGCATCGTGACCACGCAAGGTCTGGTGTGACCTGACACGAATCATGCAAGCACTGGCTATCCTGCGCCGCCTGGCGGAGCAACACAGCTACTCCGCGCTGCGCGAGTCTTGCCTCGAAGCCGATTCACGCGACCCTTGTGTGCACGCGTTGGCCGCTCTCGCAGACGCGCAGCTCGGCGATACGTGCGCGGCGCGCCGCGCGCTCGAGTCGTTTGATCACGCGGCGCTATCGGTCGATGCACGCGTCGATGTTGCCGCGGTGCACATCGCGCTCGGCGAACTGGACGACGCGATCGGCATTCTGGAAGCCGATCTCCCGCTGCACGGCGATCACGCATTGCTGCTGGCGCGCCTCGCGTGGTGTCGTTTGCAGCAGGGAGAACACGATCAGGCGCTCGTGTTGTATCAACGCAGTCTACGAATTCGGCCGTTCATGGCCGTGTATGGGAACCTCGTGCAGTTGTACCGGGACGCCGGCCGGCTATCCGACATGGCAACGTGTCTCGGTGCCGCGTGGAAATTCTGGGAAGACGAGCAGGCGAACTGGCCCGACGATCAGCGTCGAGTGCACAGCGAACGGTTGCGCGCCTTGCAGCTGGATCTATGGCTCGCCCAGGAACGCTTCAGTGAAGCCGAGACGTATGTCGAACGGCAGCTCGATGAACTCGACGAAGGCGATTGGTGCCGGCTGCTGATCGACTTCGCTGAGGGGCTTGCAGCGCGCGACCGCCACGCACACGCGGAGGAGTGGTTGCAGACCGGCCTGCACCGATTCCCGCAGCATGTGCCGCTATACGTGCGCCTGGCGGACATGATGCAGCTGCACGGACGCACGCGCGAAGCGACCTCGCTGCTGAGACGCGCTATAGACGTCGCGAGCGCGCGGCGCGAACCCACGGCGCCATTGCTGCTCCGTTTGTCGAGGACCGCCCTGCAATTCGACTCCGCCATCGCGAGACTCGCCGCAGAACAGGCGCGAGACCAGCTTTCCGAACGAATTCTCGCCAACGACATACCTGAGGGGAATTTCGGAGTCGAAGTCGCGCTGGCCGCCGTCGACGCGTATGAGGGCGACTACGGCGCGGCCGAACGACGATATCGCAGCGTACTCGATCAACGACCCGCGTCGACGGAAGCATTGGAAGGTCTAGGTCGGCTCTGCATGCAGATCGGCCGCATCGACGAAGCGGTTGCGTTGTTCACGCGGGTGAGCGCGATCGACGCGAGCAGAGGGCATAGCGCGCTGATCGCAGTGCGTCGCTTTCCCGAAGACATCGAGACGCTGCAGCGACTCGAAAACCTGGCGCGTACGCCGGGCATCGAGGGTTCGATGCGCGCCGGCCTGCTGTTCCAACTCGCTGCCGCATGGGAGAAGCGCGCGGACTTCGCGAAAGCGTTTTCGCTCGTCGACGAAGCGAACGCCGCGAGTCGCAAACGGTTGCGCTACGACCCGGCGGTCCATCGCCGGCACTGCGCTCGGATTCGACGCGCGTTTCCAAGGGCGCTGTACGAACATCGCCCGGGCTGCGGTCACGAAAGCGTCGTGCCGGTGTTCGTGGTTGGAATGCCTCGCTCAGGTACCACGTTGGTCGAGCAGATCATTGCAGGGCACAGCCGCATCCACGGCGCCGGCGAGTTGGGTACGATCCCGCGCGTCATCGCGGGCCTCGAGCGATGGGAGCGCCGCACCGGCTCCGGACGCAGCTATCCCGAGTGCGTGGACGATCTGGATGCGCGGGTGATTCGTGGCGTCGCCGAGAACATCCTGAAAGAACTGTGTGAGTACGCCCCCGATGCCGATCACGTGGTCGACAAGCTGCCGCACAACTTCGAGAACATCGGCCTGATCAAGTTGATCTTCCCGAATGCAAAGATCATCTCGGTGCGCCGCGATGCGCGTGATATCGCGGTGTCGAATTATTTCATCGACTACGCAGGCAAGCACGGCGGCATGGGATTCGCGTACGACCTCGCGTGGATCGGCGAGCAGATCGCCGACCACGATGCGTTGATGCGTCATTGGCAGCAGGTCTTCGCCGGGGAAATCCTCGAAGTGCACTATGAAGACATCGTCGACGATCCGGCGACCGGCGCGCGGCGCATGCTCGACTACATCGGTGTCGCGTGGGAGTCGCAGGTGCTCGACTTCCACACGCTTGAACGCCCCGTGAAAACGGCCAGCAACTGGCAGGTGAGGCAACCGCTCTATACCGGCTCGAAGCAAAGGTGGCGACACTACCCGCACTCCCTCGCGCCGCTGGTCGATGCCGTCGGACGGGAGATCTGCAACGAGCCGAGCGATATGGCGACGTTGCCGGAGCCCGGCTGGCTGAATGTCGGTGTCGATCTCTACCGCACCGGCGACCTCGATGGCGCGGAGCGCTGCTTCGATAGGTTGCTGCGTTACGTTCCCGAACACGCCGCGGCGTGCTTCATGCTCGGCCTCGTCTACGTTCGCAAGGGCCACTACGACGACGGAATCGCGTTGATGGAGCGCGCGCTCGAACGCTGTCCATGGAAACGCGAGTGGCGCGACGATCTGAGACGGGCGTATCGCCTCGTTGGGTCCGCCACCTCCAGTTCCGCGCACATTCGGGACGCCGAGCTTGTCGAGCGAACGAACGAGCAGTTCGCACCTTCGAACATCGCGCCCGCGCAGACGCCGCGCATCCACCTCGATTCCTTGCTGCTGTCGGGGTAAATCAGATGCCAAGGCTCGGCGTTCGCCAACGCTGTCGTTCGTTCCTGATTGCGTGGCTCGTCGTCGGCACCGCTTCGGTCAAGGCCGATGGGCTGAGCGATGCGCTCCAGGCAACACTGCACAATCACCCGGCAGTTGCCGGCAGTGAGGCGGAAGTGGAAGCACGGCGCTACGCGGCAGACGCCGTGCAGAGCCAGCGCTACCCGACGTTGTCCGCGCAGGCCCAACAATACGGCAATGGCGCGCGCTCATCGTCCGGCCAGGATCTCTCGCAGCCATATCTACTGCGGATCCGACAACCGATCTGGGCGTTCGGCCGAATCGACAACAGCATCGCGGTTGCAAAGGCAGAGGTCAGCACGGAGCGCGCCGATCTTTTGCGGGTGCGGCGGCAACTGCTCGAAGAAACCGCCGCTGCGTATGCGGCAGTGCGGGGTAGTCAGCATCACGTCGACATCGCGCGACAAAACGTCGCGCAACTGGAAGGCATGTTCGCGCAGATCCAGCGCCGCGTGACTGGCCAACTCGCGTCGAACGCGGATGAACGACTGGCGGCAGCGCGCCTCGCGGAGGCACGAGCGCTTCTCGAGCGTGCGATCAGCGACGGCGAAGGTGCGCGCGACGACCTGCTCGGATACACGCAGGTCGAAATCGACGCGAATCAACCGGTGCCGGCAGAACTGCTCGAGCTGACCGATTCGACCGATGTCGTCGACATGGCGATGGACCAAAGTGCCGAGATCAGTTTGAAGCGCGAGGAGCTCAACCAGGCTGAGGTGGAGGTCGACCGCGCCAAAACAGCCTTCATGCCGACGATCTATCTGCAGGCCGACAAGTACTACGAACAACCGGGACTCGACGACGACAGCGCTGCGAGCGTCGTGTTCGAAGCGTCGCTCGATGGGCTCGGCTTCGCGGCACGTGGGCGCACCGGAGAAGCTGTGGCGAGTCGCACGGCGGCAACGCAGGATCTGGCTGCCGCCAAAGTGGAACTGACGCGCGAGATCAAACAACTTCAGCGCAACCGACGGCTGCAGCGCGAACTGATCGAATTGAAGCAGCTCTCGTTGACCGAACTCGATTCGTTGCTCGCGTCCTATCAGCGCCAATACGAGAGCGGAACGAAGAGCTGGCTCGACCTGCTGAACGTTCAGCGCGAGTTGTACGAGCAACGACGCCAGCTCGTGCAGGCACAAACGGACTGGCAGATCTACTCGCTGCAACTGTTGGCGAGAATCGGCGGCCTGGACAGTCTTGCAGGGTATTCAGAGCAATGACTGCTGACCGACGCGACCATAGCGAGCATCCCAGCCTCGTATTGCTGCAGCGACTGCTGAGTGCGCTCGACATTTCGTGCGGCGACTCTCAGCTCCACGAAGCGGTGCAACATGTCGCACCGCGGCCGTCGAACGACACGCCCACGCAATGGCTGCGCGAGGTGCTGATCGCCGCGAAGGTGAAGGACGTGGCACCGGTGTTGCTGCCGTGGCAACGCTTCGACCCCCGCCGGCTGCCGGCGCTGCTTCGCCACGACGGCGCCTGGTATTTCGCATCCGAAACTCGTGCCGATGGAGTGGCACTCACGGCCACGGATGGTGAGCAAAAGACGGTTGCGAGCAGCGCGCTCGACGGTGCGCAGGTGTTGTGGATTCCACGGCAGCGTTCGCGCGTTCGAGGGGCGACCGACACGCGTTCCGGCAACCTCGCAACGCGAATGGTGTGGACGGAGCTCTTCCGCGAGCGGGGATGGTTGTGGAAAGTCATCGTCGCGACCTGCCTCGTGAACCTGATCGGTATTGCGACGTCACTGTTCGCGATGCAGGTCTACGATCGGGTCGTACCGACGATGGCCTATGCCACGCTGACCACGCTCGTGGTCGGCATGGCGATCGTGGTCGTGCTCGATTGGACCCTGAAGACCATTCGCGCGCGAATCCTCGATAGCCTGTCGAGCGCGGTCGATCAGCGCCTGTCGCAACGCGTCTATGAGCACCTGCTGCACGTTCAACTCGATGCGCAACCCCGCATGCTGGGCACGTTGGCGGCGCAGGTCGGTGGCCTCGACGCGGTACGCCAGTTCTTCTCTGCAACAGTCGTTTTTGCGCTCATCGATCTACCGTTCGCGCTGATGTTCCTCGCGTTCATCGCCGTCATCGGCGGCGCAGTTGCGTGGGTGTACGCGCTGTTGTTACCGGTTGCGCTGTTGCTCGGCTACTTCACGCAGTGGCGGCTGCGTGGCTTGATGAGCAGTCAGGTCTCGCGGAGTAACGAGCGGCAAGGGCTGCTGGTCGACAGCATTCGCGGTGCGGAATCGATTCGCGCCAACAACGCTGCCTGGCGCTTCGCGCGTTTGTGGCATGAGGTCACAGCGAGCATCAACCACTACGCGATACAACAGCGCGCCATCACGAGCTCGTCGGCGATCACGACCACGAGCCTCTCCACCCTCGCGTACGTGTCTGCCATCGTCGTCGGTGTGTGGCAGATCGAGGCGGGCCTTCTTACGATGGGCGGCCTCATTGCGTGCAGCATCCTCGGCGGCCGGGTCATCGCGCCGGTCGCGCAAAGCGTGCAGTACGTCGAGAAGTGGCAGCAGGTGAGCCAGGCATTGAGCCTGGTGCATCAGGTTCTCGCGCTCGATACCGAGCGACGAACGGACCAGCACTTGCTTTTGCCCGACGAGGAGCCCAAGACCATTGCTCTGGAAGGCGTCAGCTTCGCCTACGCGGGATCGCCCGTTCGGCAGTTGACGGTGGATCAGCTGACCATCGCCGCCGGCGATCGCGTGCTGCTGTTGGGGCCAGTCGGATCCGGCAAGTCGACGTTGCTGAAAATCCTCGCCGGGTTGTACAGACCCACCGACGGCCGCGTTCGATTGGGGCAGGCCGATCTTTGGGAGACCGATCCGCTCGTGGTAGGTGCGCAGATCGGCTATCTGCCGCAATCGGTTCACCTGTTTCGCGGAACGCTGCGCAGCAATCTGGGCCTCGCCGGCACCACAGGCGACGACCGTCTGCTACACGTCTGTCGCCAGTTGGGAATCGACGCAATCGCCGCCGGCAATCCGCAAGGCATGGACCTGGCCATCAGCGAAGGCGGCGAAGGTCTGTCCGTCGGCCAGCGTCAACTCGTGGCGCTCGCTCGCGTGTTCATCAACCAGCCGCGCATTTGGCTGCTGGACGAACCAACCGCCTCGCTGGACCGCGACATGGAAGAACGCGTGTGGCAGGCCGTCGAATCCGCGCTGCGTCCGAACGATATGTTGATCGTCAGCACGCATCGGCCGCTAATGGCGAGCCGGTTGATCAACCGCGTGTTGATCATGCAGCAAGGTCGAATCGTGCGTGACGGCCGACCGGAGGCGCTGTTGCCTCAGATCATCGGTCAAACATCGCGCCATCCGTCGGTGCCGAGGGGGAAGGCCGATGTGGTTTGACGCCGCAGCGAACGAAACAAGCGCACACAACCGCCGCTGGGTCGAACGATTGCAGCAAGCGCATCGCAATCGCCACGGCTCGTTGCTAGTTCTGCTCGCGGTCGCGGTTGCGGCGTTCGTCGTCTGGGCCGCAGTCTTCCAGGTCGATGAGGTCGCCCGTGGCGGCGGTGAGGTGATCAC
>CAZLDA010000014.1:0-16835 GCA_964557875.1 uncultured Pseudomonadales bacterium
TCAGCCGCATTAGCTTCAGCCGCGTTAGCTTCAGCCGCGAGACCTCATCCGCCCAAGGTCAGACGCGCAGCATCATGACGTAGTCGTCCATCACGAAGCCGTGTCCGATCTCATCGCAGACCGCGCGCTGAAACGAAAAGCCAAGCCGGAGATAGGCGCGAATCGAGGTGTAGTTGCGCTTGTTCACCGCGAGAACGATCTCGCGCGCTCCGCCCCGCCGCGCGTCTCGCGTCGCGACCTCGACCAGTTGCCTACCCACTCCGCGAACCCGCGCCGCGCGTTCGACATACAGCTTGTGCAGCTTCACGACATCGCCGAACCGCTCCCAGGATGCGAACCCGAACGAGCGTCCGCCGTCCGACGCCAGCCGCCACTCGACGCCGCGCGCGAGTTCCGCGGCAATCACGCGGGGTGCATAGCCTCGCTCCAGCATGTAGTGGATCTGCGACCAGCTGATGATGTTCGGGTAGTGCTCGAACCAGATCGCGCGCGCGAGTTCGGCAACCGTGGGAATGTCGCTCGCTTCGACCGGCACGATGTTCACGGCTGACTCGACTGCACGTATTCGTCTGCTCGAGAGGTTTGCCTGCATCGTGCCCGCGGCTGCGATGACGAACAAGCCGCTATACTCGCGCCTTACGTTGCATATCTATGCTGGCTACGGAAGGGGGGATTCACGATGGCCGATCTGAAACTGGGACTGCAGCTCGGGTACTGGAGCTCTACACCGCCGACCGGCTTCGTCGCATTGGCGCAGGAGGCGGAACGTCTCGGCTTCGACTCGGTATGGACCGCCGAAGCATACGGTTCCGATGCGTTGACTCCACTCGCGTGGATCGGCGCCAACACGAGCCGAATCCGGCTCGGTACCGGCGTGTGTCAGCTGTCTGCGCGAACACCAACGGCCACCGCGATGGCGGCAATGACGCTCGATCATCTTTCCGCAGGGCGAATGATCCTCGGGCTCGGCGTCTCCGGACCGCAGGTGGTGGAAGGCTGGTACGGCGCCCCCTTCAGCCAACCGTTGGCGCGCACGCGCGAATACATCGACATCATCCGGCAGGTATTGCGCCGCGAAGAACCGGTCGCAAACTCCGGACCGCACTACCCGCTTCCGTACACGGGTGAAGGCGCATGGGGACTCGGCAAGCCGCTGAAGTCGATCGTGCATCCGCTGCGTGCCGACCTGCCCATATTCTTGGGCGCCGAAGGGCCTAAGAACGTCGCGCTCGCGGCGGAAATCGCCGACGGCTGGCTGCCGTTGTATTACTCGCCGTTCCGCAACGATGTGTACAGAGCGTCATTGTCCAATGCAAAACCGGGCTTCGAGATCTCGCAAGGTGTCGTAGTGAACATCACTGACGACATCGAGAAGGGGCTGCTGCCGATCAAAGGCATGCTCGCGCTCTACGTCGGCGGCATGGGCGCGAAACAGCGCAATTTCCACAAGGAACTCGTGTCGCGCATGGGGTTCGAAGCGGAAGCAGATCGTATTCAGGAGCTCTACCTCTCCGGCCGCAAGCAGGAAGCGGCACTGGCGGTGCCGACGAAACTCGCCGACGAGATTTCGCTGGTGGGTCCAGTGGCGCGGATTCGCGAACGCCTCGCTGCGTGGCGTGAAACGCCGGTCACCTCACTGCTCGTCTCGGCGCGCAGCGCAACAGAGTTGCGCACGCTCGCCGATGTGGTGCTTGGCGCTTAGGTCTGTTACTCGGGCGGTGCAACCGGCTTAGGACCCGGATTGCGAATGTGCTCTTTCAGCATGTTTACCTGATCCTGCGACACGGGTTCGAACTTCGGCAGATTGCACTTCGGTCCAAAGCGCGGGCCGCTCATCAGATTGTCATCGACGGTGCGCACGCTGTCCCATTCGCACAGCCGATGCTCGTCTTTCTCGAACGACAGCAGCGACGACGCCGTCATCCCAGGGCACCGTATCTTCAGTTGCACCAGCCACAGCTTGTTCCGGCTCGAGTGAAACACGATGTAGCGATCGTTCAGCGGCTCAACGTGATTGATCGTCGCAAACGGGATGCACTTGACCGCTTGCGAGTAGTCCGCCGGTGGAGCCGTACCACTCAGAATTTCCTCGGCCGACGGTTCCGCGGCATACGCCGTCAGCGACCACAGCGCGGCGCCGCATGAGAGTGCGAGTCGGATCGGGTTAGTCTTCCTTCGTCTCATCTGTCGACTTCGGTGCGGGTGCCGGCGACTGCGCATGACGCTCCAACGCAACGCGCAACGCATTTGCCTGAACTTCGCTGATCGGCTCGAAATCGCCCAGCATGCAATGCACTGCAAAGGGCGACATCGTGGCGGAGCGCGGCGTGCCGCGGAAGCTGTCCATGTCGCACAGCGTTCGTTCGCGCAATTCGAACACCAGCAACGAGTCCTTCCTGAGGCCGAGGCACTCGGCCCGCAATTGATTCAGCCATACCTTGCCGCGATAACCCCAGAACAACAGGTGCCTGCCGTCGAGGATCTCGACCGATCGATACGAGTTCGGAAACACACAGCGCTTCGACTCGGCGTATTCCGATTCCGGCAGCGGATTGTCGAGGATGAAAGCGAGCTGCGACTGCGCGCTCGATGGTGCCGCGGCAACTTCGGCGCCTTCCAGGGGATCAGCGAAACCGTTCGCGTGCAACGACGCGATCCCGATTGCCAATATCGACAGCGCCAACCCCTTCATGACCGAAGTCTGCCCGTTTCATGTGTCGGCCGCCAATTCATCGAGCACGCGCGCACAGTCGTCCTCGACTTTGAATTCCAGCATCGCATCGGCACGCGTAACACCACGGTTGATGGACACGATCGGCTTGCGTTGTTCCTGTGCCACGCGACAAAAGCGAAAGCCCGAATACACCATCACCGACGTTCCCACCAGCAACAGCGCCGATGCGCGCGCCAGCAAAGCGTAGACCTGCTCGACCGCGGCGCGCGGCACCGACTCACCGAAGAACACCACATCGGGTTTCAGCAAGCCTGCGCACTTCGGACAGTTCGGCACCACGAACCCGTCGAGATCCGATGCTTCGACTTCGGCATCGCCATCCGCGCGCAGTTCGACGATCCGCGCCGCGAACGCAGGGTTTGCGGACATCAGCCACTGCTGCACGTCGCTGCGCAGAAAGCGTTGATCGCACTGTAGGCACTTCACGTTAGCGAGTCGTCCGTGCAACTCGATGACCTCGTGTTCCACGCGCGCGTGCAAGCCGTCGACGTTCTGCGTAACAGTACCAACCAGCCGACCCAATCGGTTCAAACGCGCAAGCGCGCGGTGTCCGGCATTGGGTTCGGCGGCAGCAAAGTGCGGCCAACCGAACAGGCTGCGAGACCAGTAGCGCCGTCGCGCGTGATCGGATCCGAGGAAGTCGCGCAGTTCGACCGGCGGGCGACGCTTCCACGCGCCGTCCTCGCCTCTGTAATCACCGATACCCGACGCGGTGCTCAAACCGGCTCCGGTCAGCACGAGCAGATCAGGATGCTTCGCGACGAAGTCGGCGAGCGCCGTGTTCACGCGGCGCTGTACACGTCTATGTAGCGCGCTTGCAGATGCGCCTTGAATGCGGTTGAGCCGAGCGGCGCGCCGGTAGCATCGATCAACAGTTGGTCGGTGGTAACGATCCGGCCGCGACCATGCACGTTTGCACGCAACCAGGTCAGCAGAGGCGCGAAGTCGCCACGTGCGAGCGCCGCCACGGCATCCGGCCGATCGCGACGAACTGCAGCAAACAACTGCGCGGCAATGACGGCGCCCATCGTGTAAGAGGGGAAGTAACCGAACAGACCTGCGAACCAATGCACGTCCTGCATGCAGCCGTCGCGGAAATCGCCTTTTGTGCTGCGTCCGAGATAGTGCCGCATCTTCTCGTCCCACGCGTCGGGAACATCGCCCACTACCAGATCGCCCGACACGAGCGCCTGTTCGAGTTCATAACGCAATATCACATGCAGCGGATACGTCACTTCGTCTGCATCGACGCGGATCAGACCGCGTTGCACCTGCGTACTCGCCAGATACAGGTTGTCGGCGTGCCATGCCGGATCATTCGTCGCTGCGCCGGCGAGATGCTCGCGGATGATCGGCGCGGCGAAGCCGAGGAATTCACGGCCACGACACACCTGCATTTCCATCAGCAGCGACTGACTCTCGTGCACGGCCATGCCCGACGCATCGCCAACGGGCTGCCCGCGCCAGGCTCCCGGCAGACCCTGCTCATACATCGCATGCCCCGTTTCGTGCAGCACGGCCAGCATCGACGATAGAAAGTCGTCTTCGTCGTAGCGTGTCGTGATCCGCGTGTCATCGGGATCGCCGCCGCAGAACGGATGATGGCTCGTGTCGAGGCGGCCGTGTTCGAAGTCGAATCCGATCTTCGCCATCAGCACGCGCGCAAGTGCTTCCTGATTCGAACGAGGGAACGGCCCGACCAACGGCATCGGTTTCGGGCGCTGCTCGACGATGCGGTCAACGAGACCCGGTAGGAATGCGCGCAACTCGCCGAAGATCGGATCGATCTGCGCTTGTGTCATGCCGGGTTGATAACGATCGATCAGTGCATCGTACGGCGACAGCCGATTGACGCTGCCGAGCGCTGCGGCCATTTCGCGCGTCAAGTCGATCAACTCACCTAACAGGCTCTCGATGGCGCGCCAGTCGTTTGCTGCGCGCGCGGTCCGCCACGTTTGCTCGCAACGCGTGCTGAGCCGGCTGCGTTCCACCACCAAAGCGGCCGGCAGCGCGGTGGCCTGAGTATGCGCGCGATCGATCTCGCGCAAGTTCGCACGTTGCCACTCGTCGAGTTCGGACTCTTCACCCGCTGCCGCGATCAAGTCCGCCGTTTCCTGCGACGTGAGTTGCCGGTGCACGATGCCCGCAATCGTCGCGAGTACGTCGCCGCGCCGGGCGCCTCCGCCGGTCGGCATCATCACGGCTTCGTCCCAACCGAGCATTGCCTGCGCGTGCCCGAGATCGCCGATTTCTCGAAAGCGCTGCTCGAGCAACGTGTAGCTCAATGCATTGCTTCCTTTACGCATGCTTGTTTTCAAGATGGTTGCCGTCACACACGGAGGCGATCCACCGCTTTGATCGCTGCGCGCGCGATGCGCGGCATACGAATATCCCCCATCGGCGATCCCGCACCGCTATTCACCGTCAACGCAACGGCGAGGCGCCGCGACGGATCGCAGAATGCACCACTGCCGCCGAATCCGTAGTGACCGAACGCCGATGGCGCCGACGCACCGAGGCTGAATGCGCGGTGATAACCCATGCGCCAATGCATCGGCAGAAACACCACCTTGTCGCGCTTCTTGCTCTGCACTCTTCCCATTTCGCGCACACGCGCTTCGGACATCAGCCGCACGCCGTCGATCATGCCCCCGTTCGCGATCATCGCGTACATGCGCGCGAGCGCACGCGCGGTGAACTGACCGTTCGCGGCAGGAATGATCGCCTGCACTGTTGCTTCGGCATTCCAGTCGAACGGCTCGTTCAGCGCCATCGCCGAACGGAACTCGGAGAATTCGATACCGATCTTCGCGAACGCGCGCTCCACCCATTCGCGCACAGAGTCGCTCCAACCTCCGCTCTCTTTCATCGGCGCCATGATTCCATCGCGGGTGATCAACTTCGCGCGCCGGTACATCTCGTTGTGCGGCATGCCAACGAACATGCCGTCGAGCCCCAACGGATCCACTAGTTCTTCCTGCAACACGCGCTGTAAGGGCTTACCGGCGATCGCTTCGATCAAGCCTCCGACGAGCCAGCCATACGTCAGCGCGTGATAACCGTGGTGCGCACCGGGTTCGTGCACCGGTCGTGCGGCCTCGACAAGCGCCTTCATGTGATTCCAATCGAGGATCTCATTCGCGTGCGTGATCATCTCGTCGATGCGATACAACCCGGCTTCGTGACACAGAGCCTGGCGGATCGTAATGCTGCCCTTGCCATTGGCCGCGAACTCCGGCCAGTGTTTCACGATGGGATCGTCATACGCCGCCAACCCCTGATCGACCAGAATGTGCACCAGAGTGGACATCACGCCCTTGGTCGTGGAGAACGACGGCGCGGTCGTATCTTCAAGCCACGGATTCTCTTCGCGATCGCGCGTGCCTCCCCATACATCGACGACCTTGCGCTCGCCGTGATAAACGCACACGGCCGAACCACCAGGCGAATCGCTGGGAATCTGCCGAATGAGCAGCGCGGCAACTTCGGCGTAGTCGGGATGAACGGATCCGTCGAGCATCGATGTCCAACCATCGAAATCAGGCGCGCATTCTAACGCGGATCGCGCACACGGGTGGGCGGCAGGCGATGCGCCGGGCTAGAATGCGGTCGCAAATCCAAGGAAAGAAATGCCGATCGATTGGAGCGAGTACCAGGCCACCGGAATATGGGACGAACTCGTCACCGATCGCGGACGGCCCCGCGCAGGCGCAACCAATCTCTGTCGCATGCTGTCGCGGCTGTCGGATGACGAGCTGGCCGCACGCAAGACCGCGGCCGAAGTCGCGATCCGGACGATGGGCATCACGTTCACGGTCTACACGGGAGAAGGCAGCGGTTCGATCGACCGCGAGTGGCCCTTCGACATCATTCCGCGGATGGTCGTGAAGAGTGAATGGGACGTCATCGCCAAAGGTCTCAAGCAGCGCGTAAACGCGCTGAACCGATTCATCGACGACGTGTACCACGAGCAGCGGATTCTCGACGACAACGTGGTGCCGCGCGAACTGATCGTGAAATCGAAGGACTTCCGCCCGGAATGTATGGGCGTCACCCCGGCGCACGGCGTGTGGTCGCACGTGTGTGGCACCGATTTAGTGCGCGACGCCGACGGTACCGTTTACGTTCTCGAAGACAACCTGCGCGTGCCGTCGGGCGTGTCGTACATGCTCGAGAACCGCGAGGTGATGAAGCGCGTGTTCCCCGAGTTGTTCGAGGACTACCGGATTCTGCCGATCGACGACTACGCCGACCAGCTGCTGCGAACGCTGCGCTCGTTGTCGCCGCGCAGAATCAAGAGCCCCGAGGTGGTGGTGTTGACGCCCGGCATCTACAACTCGGCATATTTCGAACACGCGTATCTGGCGCAAGCGATGGCGTGCGAGCTGGTCGAGGGGTCAGACCTCGTCGTAGGCAAAGACGACTGTGTGTACATGCGAACCATCGAAGGGCTGATTCGCGTCGACGTCATTTATCGGCGCATCGACGATCTGTTCCTCGATCCGCAACTGTTCCGCGCCGACTCGATGATCGGCGTGCCGGGGCTGATGCGCGCCTGGCGCGCGGGCAACGTGGCGTTGGCGAACGCCCCGGGCTGCGGTGTTGCGGACGACAAGGTCATCTACACGTACGTACCGGAGATCATCCGCTACTACACCGGCGAAGATCCGATTCTACCGAACGTGCCGTCGTACCGTTGCGTCGACAAAGACTCGCGCGACTACGTGATCGAGAACATCGACAGGATGGTCGTGAAACCCGCCAACGAATCAGGCGGATACGGCATGCTGATCGGTCCGAAGTCCACCAAAGCCGAACGCGAGAAATTCGTCCGGCAAATACTCGCCAACCCGCGCAACTACATGGCGCAACCGATGCTGATCCTCTCGTCCGCACCCACATTGGTGAACAACCACGCTGAGCCGCGCCATCTCGACCTGCGGCCGTTCATCCTCTCGGGTGCCGCCACCTACGTGACCACCGGCGGATTGACTCGCGTGGCCATGCGCAAAGGATCGACTGTGGTGAATTCCTCTCAGGGCGGCGGTAGCAAAGACACCTGGGTTGTCGACGTCGAATGAAACCACATACGTTGTCCAAAACGGCCGAGCGAATCTATTGGCTGGGTCGATATCTCGAACGTGCCGAAAGCACGGCGCGGCTGATCAACGTGAACGGCAACCTGCTGATCGATCTGCCGCGGCGCATTCCACTGGCGTGGACATCGCTGATCGACATCATGGGAACGCGCGCGCACTTCAACCAACTGTACGACACGCCTGACGAGCGCAACGTGGTGCGCTACATGACCGTAGACCAGAACAATGGCGGTTCTCTGCTGGTCTCGTTGTCGATGGCGCGCGAAAACGCGCGCACTATTCGCGAGATCATGCCGCGTGTCGCATTCGAGTACATCAACGATCTGTATCTGTATGCGAAGGATCGCGCCACCGGCGCGCTGTCGCGCAGCCGCACCAGCGAGTTGATGGACGGCGTAATGCGCCGCGTGCAGCACATCGCGGGATTCCTTTCGGGCACGATGGTGCACGGCGATACGTGGAGTTTTCTGCGCATCGGCGAGTTCCTCGAACGCGCCGACATGACCACACGGATCATCGACGTGCGTTCCGTCGACATGCTCGAACAGACCGACGGCCTGGAACCCTATAGCCAGCTGCAGTGGCGTTCGGTGCTGCGCTCGCTGCACGCGCTGCAGGCTTATCAGCTCGCGGTGCAGGAACCGATACAGCAGCCGCTAGTACAGCAGTTCCTTTTCAAGAACGAGAACCTGCCGCGCTCGCTCGCCTACTGCACCAGCCGGATTCGCTCTTCGTTGCGCGCGTTGCCCCGCAATCAGAAGCCGCTTACCGCAATCAACCGCGTCATTCGCTTTCTCGAGTCGGTCGACGTATCGACGCTAAAGGGCGCGCAACTACACGCGTTCATCGACGACTGCCAGCTTCGGCTGGCACAGCTCGACCGCGAAATCGACCGCACGTATTTCCACGCCCGCTTGCGCGTCGCGCAGGAACAGAGTCAGTCTCAAGCGTAGTAGGCGATCGTGGTTGGCCGGGCCTTCACACCGGTCTATCCTCTAGCGCTTCCGAATCGAAGGGGCCGCGCCATGCGCTACGTGATCGAGTTTCTGATCCCCGCGATGATCGTGATCGTGGTGGCCGTGGTGTTGTTCCGCAACCGCACGAACACGACGGCACCGGCGAGTGCCTCTCAGACAAAGGAAGACAGCGGCGCGCTTTCCACCGGTACGTTCCTCGCCATTCTGATCATCGGCGCGACGTTCACGGTCGCGTTGATCTACGCGCTAAACAGCGGGTCGTGATCCCAGCTACGCCGGAATCCGCTCCTTAACGAACGCACCAATCCGCCTGACGGCATCCGCCGCTTCGGGCAGGTGCGCCACCATTTGCCACACGTGCGGCGCACCCTCCTCGATCTCGAGCCGCACCGGCACGCCCGCTGCGCGCGCCTTGTCGGCAACGCGCCTCGAGTCGTCGAGCAGAATTTCACGCGTGCCGACCTGGACCAGCAGCGGCGGCAACCCTTTGTAGTTGCCGTGCAACGGCGCCGCGAGAGGATTGCGCAATTGGCCCGCAGCATATGTCGTGGCCGTGTCGCGCAACGCAGCGGCGTTGATCATCGGATCGTCTGCGCCACCCGGTTGCGCCGATGCGCCGGTACCTTCGAGGTCGGTCCACGGCGAGAGACACACCGCGCACGCAGGCAACGTGTCGCCCGCATCGCGAAGCGCGAGTAACGTCGCAAGCGTCAAGCCGCCGCCGGCCGAATCGCCCGCAATCGCAATCGAACCCGCGGCGATTCCCTGTTTGCGCAACCAACGATATGCCGCTGTCGCATCTTCCACCGCCGCCGGGAACGGATGTTCAGGCGCCAACCGATACTCGAGCACCAGCACTCGAGCCGCAGCCTCGCGCGCGATCCGTGCAGCGAGTTCGCGATGCGTGCGGCGCGAACCCATGACATAGCCGCCGCCGTGCAGATACAGCACCACGCGTCCGTTGGCGCTGTTCGGCATCGCCACCCAATCTGCATCCAGATCGCCGACCCGCGTTTCGTTGATAGTGACCTTGTCCGGCAACGGCGAACCACCCGCCATCGCCTCCATACCGGCGCGCTGTTCTTCGATACTGCCGACGCCAAACACCGGACCGTCGGCCATCATCTCGATCAACTGCGTCAGTTCTCTGCTCGGCATGGTGTTCTCCGCTTGAAGCCATCTTTCTGCGGCGAGCATCGTAGTGACTGGAGCGGATCGTTGGCAACGCCGGTCGACGCCGCACGTCTGCTTCAAGGATCTTTGGGGAACGGCTTCAACCGCTTCAGCACACGATCGGGGTCGGCCTGCGGCGTGTTCTTCATCGCGCGATCGACCATCTTGTCGTACTTCGGATCGAGACGAGCAACCTTACTCGCGCTCGACAACCGCACCGATGATTGCGACACGATCCGCGTGGCGCCGGATGCGCCGCAATGCGCACAAGCTATTGTCGCGGGACGCTCCTCAATCGAACACCAGTGGGAAGTGACCTCTCCGCAATCCGCGCAGCGGAACTCGTAGACGGCCAAGATCTCAGGCGGCGAGCCGCGCCCCCGTATCAAGGAACGACTGCAGCGTCAGGTGGTAGCGCTCGAACTTCAGCGTCTTGAGCGGATCCGACCCCTTTACGAGTCCGTTGGGCGTATCGACGTCGAGGCTGACGAGCGACGGCGCCGTTCCGGCTTTACGGCCAGCCAGATACGACTTCCACGCATCGCCGCTCAGTTCCAGATAGAAGTCCGCATCGCGCAACGCGTCGAGTTCGATGGCGGCCACCGCTGCACACTCGAAGGCTTCGAAATCAACAAGAAACGCGGCGTCGCCGGCTTTGAAGCCGACGCGCACATCGCACGTGCCGAGACGACGGAAGTCGCGATCGCCGTTCACGGCGTCGCGCACCTTCTGCAGTAAGTCGAGATTCAACGCGGCCGACATCGACATCACTCCATGTATTCGGTGGCAACGCGCGCCGACGCGTCGAAGAAATACTGCATCGACTGGTTGTAACGGAAGAACAGGTCTTCGCGGTACTGGTCGCCGTGCATCGAATGCGACAACCCTTCGGGGCGGCCGAGGTCGAGCGTGTTGAGCGTGTGGTGCAGGTCGGCGCGGCCGTTCTGCGCAATGTTCTGGATCATGTCCTTCCAGTCGGCATACGACATCTCGAGGATGTAGTCGGCCGCCGCAAGGTCGCTCTCCTGCACCTTCACCGCCGCGCTGCATTCTGCGCCTTCGAACGTGATGAGAAACGACTGGCCGGCAATCTTCAGGCCCATCAGCGCGTTACAAGCGCCGCCACCGCCGCCCTGATAGGACTCGTCGGCATTGAATACCGCGCGCACCGCGTCAAACCACTGTACTGAGGGGAATACCGCCATGTTCTACGATGCCTTCAGATATGCAGACAATTCTTCGGGGAACAGCGTGCGCCGTTCCACCCCCAACCACTTCAGCGTGGCGAGATAACGCGTGATGTAGTCCGACATCATCTGCCGGAATACCCGCGCACCCGCCTCGGCACCGCTGATGCCGTTGCCGAACACGATCGTCAGCGCCTCGCGCAGCACGACGTCTTTCAGTTCACGCACCAGCACCCGTTCGCCGATGAAACACAGTTGCTGCAGGATCAGGTTCTGGTCGTCCTGATGGTTCACCGCATAGCGGATGTGATCGATGGCATATGTCAGGTGCCGCGCCTTGTCTTCGATGCAATGCGCGAAGATCATCCGCTCGGCTTCGTTGTGCGCGTATCGGTGCAGATAGCGATACATCGTCTGCGTGAAGAGCCCGCGCATGATGAAGAGATAGAGCACGGCTTCGGTCCAGCCGCCGCGGCTTTCGAGAATCATCCGGTTCACTTCACCGGGACCTTCCAGTCCCAAACCGCCGCCGTTGCACAACGCGCGCTTGCGGAACACTTCCATGTGGCGCGCGCCGTCGAAGCTGGCGGTGGCGAGGAACTGTTTCACTTCGTGGTAGCCGTACGCCATCTGCGACTGCCAGTGCGTAACGCTCTCGACGTCGGCGTTCGCGTATTGCGAAAGCTCGGTGCACACCTGACATATGGCGCGTTCGACATCGTCCGGCAGTGGCTTGACCGTTTCCCACGGAATGCTCACAGCCGGTGCCCATCGCCGCTGAATCGCTTCTTCGTACATGTCCGCGGCGGAGTCGGCCCACAGATCGACCTTGTCGCGAATCGCATAGCCGAGCGGTGGAACGCCGCGGCGGGACATCGCGCCGCGCGGGGCGCGGGTCTGGTCCGTCCACACCGGCGGTACCTCGCCGTAGATGCCGACGTTCAGATCACCCAGGCGCAAACCGTGTTTGCCGGGTTTGACGCGCGTACCCCACTGGTGGGACTTGCCCATCCATTTGAGATTCGGTGGCGCCGGCTGCGGTGATGGCGCCGGCTGCGGTGATGGCGCCGGCTGCGGTGATGAAGTTTGCGGCGGGGACTTGGCGTCGGTCTTGTCGGTCATCGAAGGTCCCCAACTGCTTTGTACGAGAGGTTCTTATACGAGAGGCGTTATGCGGCGGCGTGGTCGTCGAACGTCTGGATCAGGTGCGAACGACCGTTGTCGAAACGGTCGCCGAATCCGGTTGAGCGCACACGCTTGATGTACTCCTGCACCTGGCGCTTGCGAATGGCGATGAGTTTGCGCACGCCTTCGTCGTACTTGTCTTTACCGCCCCCCAACAGAATCGCCAGCGCTTCGCTGGAGTCGGTTTGCGTGCCGGCGGGGTTCTGCGAGCCGGCGAGAATCTGCCGCTCCGCTTCATCGAGATAACACTGGATCTCTTCGCGGCGCTGCGGTGCCGTTTCCGACATGTAACGCATGTGCATGACGCCGAACGCGACGTGACGCGCTTCGTCCTGCGCACACAGGCGGTACATCGCCTTCTCGGCTTCGTTGTACGCCATCAGTTCGCCCATGCGGAACATCGTCAATACCGCGCCCTCGCCGGAGATGTGCAACCGCGACGACATTTCGGTGAAGTCGCGCGCGAGGTCGATGCTGCCGACGACCCCTGCAGTGCCGCCCGACGTCTGCATCAGGCCGCCGCCGTTGGCGAGTGCGCGTTTGCGGAACACGTCCATATGGCGCGACTCATCCATCACCTGCGCGAGCAGACACTGCCGCGGTTCGAAGAAATCGGGCGTGGTGCTCGCAATCCAGCGCGCTGGAACGTCGCCGGCGACGAATTCGACTTCGGTGAAGAACGTGGCAAGTTGGCATTCCGCCTCTTCGATGTCGTCAGGCAGCGGCTTGATGGTGTGCCACGGCACGTCGGTGGCGGAGCTCCACTGGCGCTGCAGTGCTTCCTCATAAAGGAACGAGGCGTTGTCGAGCCAGATCTCGCTCTTCGACATCACGGCGTAGCCGCCGATGCGATACGAGTTCGGTCGCGCACCGGCGCCGCGCGGCCGGCCGGTCTGGTTGTCGCTGCGCTCTTCGGGCTCGCCGTAGCTCCCGATCTGAATGTCGGCGAGCGACAAGCCTTGCTTGCCCGGAACTGCGCGGATACCCCACTCGCCCTGACGGTCCATCCAGCCGAGGTCGAGCGGACTCGACGGTGGCAGTGCTTCTGCTTCGCTCATGTCAACTCCTCCGACCGTTTTGAGGCTTCGGGCCACTATATTGTGTCCGCCCACGATGGCAATGACGCATTTCGAAAAAGTATTGTGCGATCGAGTCAACAATGCCTCGCATCGCGCCGCATTGTGCTCGAGCCTGCCCGCTCACGGGCTCACCGTGTAGCCCCGGCCACTCATGCATCCCGAATAGGCCTGCTTCGATGCCGCTTCGGCGGACTGCGCGGCCGTCGCAGATTGTTGTTCCGCCTGCTGTTCCTGTGCCTTCGCCTGCTGCCGACGCGACTGCCGCTGCTTCGATGCGCCGACCACCGCGCCCGCTGCCGCTGCGTCTTTCGCCTGGTTCTGCCGGTACTCCTGCTGCACGTCGCTGTCCGCGTTGTCGCAGATCTCGTTCCGGTTACAACGCGACTGCGCGGCAACCGCTCCGGCCGTTGCACCCACCGCGGCGCCGCGAACGCGACCGCCACCAGACGATTCGCTGGTCGTCGACGTCGCCGCCTGATTCGCCGACGCGAGTGCCTGGTCGTACGCCGTTTTCGCTATCGACTGACACTCCGCCGCGTCCTTCTGCACCTGCTCCTGGGACTGGCCTTTCGCCGGAACCACCGTATCGGCGTTCGCTGCGATGCCGAAGGCCAGCAGCGCCATGGCACTCGTGCGTATCGACGTTTTCAGCATCACCACTCTCCTGTTCGGGTTCTACGGGGGACTCGTCGTTATACTCCGGCGGCATGGACCCCACACTCCCCGTGTTGCTGAAAATCCTCGATCTCGAGCCGATCGAACTCAATCAGTTTCGCGCGCATCACCCGCCCGGCACCAAAGGTCGCGTGTTCGGCGGACAGATCATGGCGCAGGCGTTGATGGCCGCCGGACGCACGGTGCCGTCAGAACTTCGAGTGCATTCGCTGCACGGCTACTTCCTGCGTCCCGGCGATCCCGACGTGCCGGTGCTGATGTCCGTAGATCGCATTCGCGACGGTCGATCGTTCGTCACCCGACGCGTCGTAGCGATTCAACGCGGCGATGCGATCTTCGAAATGTCCGCATCGTTTCAGATTCAGGAGGAAGGCTTCTCGCACCAGGCGCGGACCGTGGTAAGGGAACCACCTGCAAGGATCCCGCCGGTGCTGCAGCGGACAGCCTTCATCGCAATGATGGAAGACTGGAAGAACTATCGGCAGGACACGCCGATGCCGCCGCTCAAACGCGTCTGGTTCCGGGCCAACGGCGAGGTCGGCGACGACCCGCTGTTGCACGCATGCCTGCTCACCTACCAGTCCGATTCCGACCTGATGTCCACTTCGCGACTGCCACATCGCCCGGTCGACCGAGCACGATTGCAGCGCGCCAGCCTGGATCATGCGTTGTGGTTTCACCGTCCGATCCGCGTCGACCAGTGGCTGCTCTACGACCTCGACAGCCCTTCCGCGTCTCAAGCACGTGGTTACAGCCGCGGCGAAATCTACGAGACCGACGGCACGCTGATCGCATCCGCGATGCAGGAATGCCTCATGCGTCAGCACTGACGCGACGGGAAAGGCTCCCCCCGACGTATACCGGAGAGTGATCGACTCGGAGCCTGTTGATGAACGAGCAGTCATGATCTCGCAGGACGCCGTCGTCGCCGCGAACCGCTTCGGCTTCGGTGCGAACCCCGACACGATGAGCGCTATCGCCTCGAATCCGAAGCTCTGGGTAAAGCGTCAGATCACACCGGAGAAGCAGTTACCCGCCCCGCTTGCGGCGCTTCCGTCGACGATGGACGACCAGATGGCGTTCTTCCTCTGGTTGCGCGACTACCGCAAGGAGATCCAGTCGACTGACGGGGCCCAGTCTTCTGACGAGGCCCAGTCCTCTGACAAAGGAATAAAGGGGAGCGTGGAGCAATCCTACGTCAAAGCCCTTTACCCTCGATATCAAACCGCCGTGAAGGCGCGCTTCGACACGGCGGTGACAACGGATACGCCGGTGTTCGAACGACTCGTCCACTTCTGGTCGAACCACTTCGTCGTCTCCGGCGCAAAGCCGGTGGCCATTGCTCTGCCGCCGTCGTTCGAGCGCGACGCGATCCGCCCGTACGTCACCGGCAAGTTCGAAGACATGCTGCTCGCCGCAGTGAAGCATCCCGCGATGCTGATCTACCTCGACAACACACGCAGCATCGGGCCGCATTCCGAATGGGCCAAGAATCCGCCGAGGCGCCCGAAGCAGTTCGCTGCCATACCTGCGCCTACCGGGCTGAACGAGAACCTGGCGCGGGAAATTCTCGAACTGCATACCGTGGGCGCACACGGCGGCTACGACCAGGCAGACGTCACCAGCTTCGCCAACGTCATCACCGGCTGGCAGGTGATCACCCCCCGTCAGTTCATGCGATTCGCTGCGCGCTGGGCCGGCATCGGCAACGACTTCTTCAACTTCAATGCCGCCGCACACGAACCCGGCGCACACGTCGTCATGGGCAAAACGTACGCCGCGGGAGGCATGGAACAAGGCGAGGCCGTGCTGCACGATCTCGCGCACCATCCTGCCACCGCCACGTTCATCGCCACGAAGCTGGCACGGCATTTCATTGCCGACGATCCGCCCGAACCCGTAGTTGCGCGACTGGCCGGCGTTTTTAGCGATACCGGCGGCGATCTCGGCGCCGTGACACTCGCACTGATCGATTCGCCGGAGGCGTGGGCAGAGCCGCGCTCAAAGCTCAAACAACCGGAGGAGTATCTGATTTCCGCAATCAGAACGATGGGCGGCCCCCCTCTGCTCGGCCGTCAGCTGATGGCGAGCCTCAACGAAATGGGGCAGCGACCTTACATGTCGCCCGGACCCGATGGATGGAGCGATCAGCAGGACTACTGGCTGTCGCCCGACGGTGTGTGGAAACGCATCGAATGGGCGCAGCTCGCCGGCCGCGCGCTTGCGGGGTCGATCCCACAACCCGACAGCTATGCCGACGCAGTGTTCGGCAGCACCTTGTCGGCCGGCACGCGTACCGCGATCGGCCGCGCCGAGAGTCCCGCACAGGCGGTTGCTTTGCTGCTCACGTCGCCCGAGTTCATGCGGAGATGACCATGCCACTAGTCAACCGTCGCACCGTATTGAAGAGCGCAAGCGTCGGCGTTGCCGTCGCGGCATTGCCACGCCTCGCCTTTGCTGCGCCGGCGATCGACAAACGCCTGGTCGTGATCATCCTGCGCGGCGGCATGGACGGGCTCGCGGCCGTGCCGGCGTACGGCGACCCTTCGTTCGATTCCGCGCGCGCCGGTATCGCAACCCCTCCGCCCGGCAACGCAAACGGTGCAATCGCGCTCGACTCGACGTTCGGTCTGCACCCGGCATTGACGGAATTCGCGACGCTTTACCGTGAGCAGTCGTTGCTGCCGATCCACGCAACGTGCGTTGCGTATCACGGCCGCTCGCAC
>CAZLDA010000015.1:0-9739 GCA_964557875.1 uncultured Pseudomonadales bacterium
GGATCCAGTTGGCCGTGTTCATGTCGTGCGTGCGGCGGCGGTCGTCGCCGGTGTTTTTACGCAGTTCGATGAACTCCTCGATGTCGAGGTGCCACGTTTCGAGATACGAGCAGACGGCGCCTTTGCGCTTGCCGCCCTGATTAACCGCAACCGCGGTGTCGTTCACCACTTTCAGGAACGGCACTACGCCTTGCGACTTGCCGTTCGTGCCTTTGATGTAGGCGCCGAGCGCGCGCACCGGCGTCCAGTCGTTGCCGAGGCCGCCCGCCCATTTCGACAACATGGCGTTGTCGTGGATCGCGCGGTAAATGCCGTCGAGATCGTCGGGGACGGTGGTGAGGAAGCACGACGACAGCTGCGAGCGCAGCGTGCCTGCGTTGAACAACGTTGGCGTGGAGCTCATGTAGTCGAACGACGACAGCAGATCGTAGAACTCGATGGCGCGTGCGGTGCGATCGGTTTCTTCGAGCGCGAGACCCATCGCAACGCGCATGAAGAACACCTGCGGCAGTTCGAAGCGAACGTCGTTGCTGTGGATGAAGTAGCGGTCGTAGAGCGTCTGCAGGCCGAGGTACGTGAAGTTGTGGTCGCGCTCCGGCTTCAGCGCGGCACCGAGCGCGTCGAGGTCGAACTTGCGCAGGTCGGCGGAAACGAGTTCCAGCGCGGCGCCGCGGACGATGAACGCCTTCAGGGCTACGGGGTAGACCTCGCGCATCTGCGATTGCGTGGCGCGGAAGTCGCCCTCGGTTGCCCCGCGCGCCTGAACGCCGAGGAATCCGAGCGCTTCGGCGCGCAGGTCGTCGAGCAGGATGCGCGCGGTGACGAAGGTGTAGTTCGGTTCTTCCTCGACCAGTGTTCTCGCGGTGATCAACACCGACGTGGCGACATCTTTCTCGGAGATGCCGTCGTACATGTTGTTCAGTGCTTCGACGATGATCCGCTCGCCGTCGACGTCTTTGAGGCCGGCGCACGCTTCGCTCACGACGGTGCGCAGACGCTCGACGTCGAGCGGCGCGCGGGTGCCATCGGCGCGGGTGATCGTAAGGTTCGTGTGGGTCGGCTTTGCAGCCGTCTTGCGCTCGGCACGGGCGCGGGCGCGGCTGTCGCGGTACAAGACGTAGTCGCGCGCTACTTTGTGTTCGCCCGAACGCATCAGCGCGAGTTCTACCTGGTCCTGAATGTCTTCGATGTGCAACGTGCCGCCCGACGGGAAGCGTCGTTCGAACGTCGCACTCATCTGATCTACGAGACCTCGGACCCGTTCCCTGACGCGCGACGACGCGGCGGCGGTGCCGCCTTCGACTGCGAGAAAGGCCTTGGTCATCGCGACCGCGATCTTGCTGTCGTCGTATGAGACGACCGTGCCGTTGCGCTTGATCACCCGCAACTGACCCGGCGCGGTCGCCGCGATCGACGCGGAAGGGGGCGTAGGAGCGGGTTGAGGGTCCTGTGTGACGCTTTGTTCAACGTCGGTGCGCTGTAGCGTGTCCGTTTGCATGGCTGGCGAATTCCCCTGTGTACTGTCGAAATCGGTCTGTTTCTTTGTTTTTGCTCCGCGCGCCTACCACTACATCTAGTGTCTGCGGTTTTCCGGGTTCCGGCGCGCCGATCCCCCTCGCGAACCTGTATTCCCTGGCGGTTTTACCGACTCTTTCGCGCACTCGCGTAAGGGCCGATGACCCGGGCATACCCCAACATATTGGGTTGGACGACGAGGGGAATACAAGATAATGCGGTGCGACGGCGCAATGCAAGAAGCAAAGTTGTGGATAAGCTGTGTCGGCCCAGTGCATGTCCTGTGCACGATTTCGGCGCGCGATTGCGCTGCTTTTTTGCGGCTATTGCCGCGTTCCCTACCACTAGATATTGTGGTTTGCCTTGGGGGGTGGAGGAACGTGTGTGGACTGCGTACTGGCGATCGATCAGGGCACGTCGAGCACGCGTGCGTTGGTTTTCGATACGGACGGCCGTGTTCTCGGCAGCGCGCAACGCGAATTCGATCAGATCTTTCCTCGCGACGGCTGGGTGGAGCACGATCCCGAAGTTCTGTGGGAGACAACGCTGTTTGCGGCGCGCGGCGCACTTGCTAACGCCCGTATAGAGGCGCGCCAACTCACCGGCATCGGCATCACCAATCAACGCGAAACGACTCTCGTGTGGGATGTCGAAACGGGCGCTCCGGTCTACAACGCGATCGTGTGGCAAGACCGCAGAACTGCGTCGCAATGCGACCGCATTCGCGCCGAAGGAATGGCGGCAAAAATCACGAAGGCCACAGGTCTCGTGATCGACCCCTACTTCTCGAGCACGAAAGTGGCGTGGTTGCTCGACAACGTGCCCGGACTGCGCGCGCGCGCCGCGAGCGGCAAGTTGCGTTTCGGCACTGTCGACAGTTTTCTGATCTGGCGGCTGACGTCGGGTGCGAAGCACGCGACCGACGCGACGAACGCTTCGCGAACGCAGTTGTTCAACATCGAGTCCCAATCCTGGGACCCCGAGTTGCTGCGCTACTTCGACATTCCCACGTCTCTGTTGCCGCAGGTGCTCGATTGCGCCGGCGACTTCGGTGTGGCCGATCCGAAATGGCTTGGTGGCGCGGTGCCGATTCTCGGCGTCGCCGGCGATCAGCAGGCGGCGTTGATCGGGCAGGGCTGTTTCGAAGTCGGCATGACGAAGAGCACGTACGGAACCGGCTGTTTTCTCGTCACGAACACCGGCGACCAGTTGATTCGCTCGACGAACGGCTTGCTGTCCACGGTCGGCTACCGCATCGGCGGCCGCACAACGTACGCGGTCGAAGGCAGCATTTTCGTTGCTGGCGCTGCTGTGAAGTGGCTGCGCGACGCGTTGCGGATCGTTGAATCGGCCGCCGAAACGGAAGCCGCCGCGCGCCGCAGTGGGGTCGCCGCGGGCGGCGTATACGTGGTGCCGGCGTTCACCGGCATGGGCGCGCCCCATTGGCGCCCCGAAGCGCGGGGGCTGATCTGCGGTCTGTCGCTCGACACGAGCCGCGACGATGTAATCGCCGCAACGCTTGCGAGCGTCGCCTATCAGTCGGCCGATCTTCTGAGCGCGCTCGCTGCCGACGGCGCGGCGGTTACGCGCCTTCGGGTCGACGGCGGGATGGTGGCCAACGACTGGCTTTGCCAATGCCTGGCGGACATTGCAGGCGTGCGGGTGGAGCGTCCTCAGATCACCGAAACGACCGCCCTCGGGGCGGGCATGCTGGCGACGCTCGGCGGTGGTCTCGTCGGGTCGCTCGGTGAGGCGGCAGGGCTGTGGCAATTGGAACGCGGATTCGAGCCTGCAATGAGCACGGCGGTGCGCGAAAAACTGCTGAACGGCTGGGCGGATGCGGTTTCAAAGACTCTGGGACGGACGAGCGTTTGAAGGCTGCGTCCGTAGCGCGTTAACGCGTTACAAAGCCCCCACAAGAGGTTTTGCGTGCGATACATCGGTGAAAGGGGCGTCACTTAGAATGTGCGTCAGTTTGGGTGCAGACCTGTAAATGGCCGCAACGTTCCAACATCACGTCGCGCACGCGCTGGTTCGCCTGCGGCGATCGCTGCTTACCGGCGCCGGGGTCGCTGCGTTCCTCGCGCTGTGGTGGGGCGGGTCGACCTCGGGTCGCCTCGACGTCACCGATATGGCCCTCGCGCTCGCCGCTCTGGTGTTACTTGTGGGTCTCGTGCTGCTCGCGTTGTCCATCGCCGCCGACTTCAGGCTCCGCGACACGACGGCGTCGTTGGGACTGCCGGTGACTCTCTGGGCGAGTCTCGGATGTGTCGCGACGGCGACGTTCGGAAACGCGCCGCTGCGACTTGCCTTGCTGGCCGTTACGTTGCTTGGCCTCACCTTCGCTGCGCTGCATCTCGGTCGGTCGAGGTTGCGTCTGATCGCGGTGTCGACGTGGGCTACTGCGAGCCTCGGCTTCGTGTTGCATATTCGTCAGGGGCAAAGCGCGAATCTGCCCGACGAGTTTCTCGTCTGGTCGTGTTACTCGGCGCTGCTTGTCATTGCGCTGTTTGTGGCCGATCAGATCGCGGGGTTGCGCGAGGAACTCACCGGACGCACCGAAGAGCTGGAGCGCGCCCTGACACGCGTTCGCGACATGGCAATGCGCGACGATCTAACGGGCCTGTACAACCGCCGTCAGTTGATGGAATACCTGTATCGGCAGAAAGCGCTGGCAGATCGCGGCACGCTGGCATTTGCGCTGTGCTACGTCGATCTCGACCATTTCAAACGCGTGAATGACCTGTTCGGCCACAAACAGGGCGACGAAGTGTTGCGTGCGTTTGCCGACATCGCGCGCAAGGTAGTGCGCGAAGAAGACTTCGTTGCGCGTATCGGCGGCGAGGAATTCGTGATGGTGCTCACGAACGCGACGCTCGCAGACGCGGTACAGGTTTCGAATCGCCTGAGACGCCAGACACAGTTGATGGTGATCGATCCGAAGGCGCCGGACTTTGCGGTCACAGCTTCGGTCGGCGTTGCTGCGTATCGCGCACGCGAAGCCGTCGAGCAATTGATGAGCAGAGCGGATACGGCGATGTACGCAGCGAAAACTCAGGGTAGGAACCGTGTCGTGGTTGCGCCCGAGACTGAGACACGGGCCATATCACCTGCTGCCGGCAGGTGACCCACGCCCCTTAAATCAGTTAGTCTCTCAAGCGCATTCCGCCGCGCATTCAGCGCGTCGAAGCCGGAGAAGAAAGGACGTGGACCGGCGTACTCACGCGCGACAACCCATATCGATCGGTGCACTCGTACACCCTCAGAAAGGGCGGTCGTGGTTGTGCACGATTCGCGATTTCTGCCAGGGTGGTATGTTGCTTGTCGGTACCGGCGGTTCACGTTCGCTGGTATCCACCGGTGCGGAGCCTCGTCCCGGCGATCCGTTGAACGTACATTTCTCGGTTCCGACGCCGCAAGGCGACCAACACTTCCGCATGCAGGCGCTGATATCGCGCGTGCTGGATTCCGGCAGTGGCATGGGCATTCGATTCCCCACACCGCTCCAACCCAAAGCGTTCGAAGTGCTGATGGACTTCGCGGTCGCTTCGGGAATGGTCACCAACAGCGCGGCCGATCTCGCGCGTGGCCGTAAACCGGAGACGGAATCCGTCACGCCGCAAACCGAAGGGTCGGCGGAAATTCCGGAAACGTTCCTGCGTGATCGTCGCATTCGCGATCGAGACGCTGAGCAGATCAAAGAGCAGCTACGAAGGATCGCCACACGCGGCGTCAATCGCATTTCGAAATTGTTCTTCGAGAAATGCGATCGCGATCTTCTGTTGAAGGCGCGTGATGCGGGAACGAACGCCGTTCAGATGATGTACTTCGAAGCGCTCGATCAGCTGGAGAAACAGCGCGACTCGATTCGTACGAAGTTCGGCCGTTCGGTGGTCGCACAGATCGATCAGATTTCAGATCTCGAGTCGGTGCTCGAAAAGCGCCGCCGACGCGAAACGGGCAGCAGCGCGAAGCTGCAACTCGTAGATACCGGCGAGTTCGAAGAGTGGTTGGCGGTCGCCGAAGTCATCTCCAAAACCGAGAACCGATTTACGGACCTTCTGTTCGAAGTCCGCTCGCGGCTGGGGATGATCGCCAAACCGTGGGGACACAAAGACGTCGTGCCGATTGGTCCGGCCGCCCTGACATGGGCGTTCGACGATGCACTTGCGGGAATCGATGTACGACGCCAGGTGCGGCAGGACATCTACAAGGAATTCGAAACCGTCCTGCATACCGTGCTTGCGAACCTGTATCCGGCCGTCAGCAAGATGCTGGAAGAGAGCGGCGCATTCCCGTCGTTGGAAGAGCTGCGCGAAGCGATGCAACGGACGATGCGTCGTGGTGCCGCGAAGGCCCGACCCGAACCGACGCAGAACTATCAGGAGCTCGAAGGTCCGGTGCGCGAAGCGGCGATGGCCGCCGACGGAATTTCGACCGCGCCGCGCACCTCGTACAACCCGTTCGTGCCCAATAGGGAGGGCGGCACCGCGGAAGTCTACAAGGCGGCGCGTGAGTTGCTGAACCTGGGTCGTCGCGCGCGGCGCAGCCAGGGCGCACCGGAGGAAGTGCAGTTCGCACCGCCGAATGCGGCGCCGGACCAACGCTACGACCCGAACGATATTCTGCAGGCGATCTCCCAGATCGAATCCGAACTCGGCGACGCACCGGTTACCGACAGCCGCCTCAAGCCGCGCCTGATGGAAGTGCTGAAGGCCCGCCACGGCGGGAAGAAGGCGTTCGGCGAAGAGCTGTACGACAAGTTGGATGTGATGGAGAACCTAGTCGATTCGATCGAGCAGGACAAACTCCTCACCGAGGGTATTCGCGGCTGGGTGAAACGGTTGGAGATCACCCTCAACAAGCTGGCGACCAAAGACCCCGAATTCCTCGATCACGATGCGGAACGCCCGCACTCGGCGGTCGAGGTGCTGAACCAGTTGGCGAAATTAGGGAATGCGCAGGATGTCCGGGTCGGCATCGATCGTGAGGTCGGAAGTCGTGTAGACGAACTGTTGGAACGCATCGTCAAAGACTACGACCGTAACCCCGAAGTCTTCGAGGATGTTCTCCAGGAATTGAGCCCCCTTGTAGAGCGACAGGCGCGGGCGTATCGGGGCAACGTCGAACGCACGGTTCGCGCGAGCGAAGGCCAGCAGAAGCTGGCGCGTGCGCGTCGTGCCGTAGCACGCCAGTTGGAGCCTCGCCTCGCAGGCAAAGACGTTCCCGAACTGTTCCTGCGGCTGATGAACCCGGGCTGGCGCAATCTGCTCGTGCACACGCATTTGCGACACGGCCCGAACAGCAACGAGTGGCGCGACGCGGCGGCCACCGCCGAAGAAGTACTCGCGCAGTTGACCGGAGAGTCCAAACCGGGCAGCGCGGGTTTCGTCGAACCCGAGACGCTGCTGAAGCGCGTTGTCGCGGGCTTGAACAGCATTTCGTTCGAGCCGGGCAAACGCACGCCGCTGGTCATGGGTTTGTCCGACGCGCTGGTTGGCGACACGACTGGCGCCAAGGCGAAAGTCAAAAGCACCAAAATCGGCGCGAACGAGACGGAAAAGGCGCTGGGCCTCGAAGGTCTGCTGCCGGACGCCTCTCCGGATATCGAAACCGACGACGAGGACATGCGCAAGAACTGGAGCCGCGCCCTCGATAGGGCGCGACGCATGAGCGTTGGCGAATGGTTGGCGATGTCCGACGAACAAGGGCGCCCGTTGATCCTTTCCGTTGCGTTCATTGGCGACGACTACTCGTTCTTCGTGCTGGTGAATCGCAAGGGCGTGAAGTCACGCGAAATTCCGCTGAAGGAAATGGCTGACGGGCTGCACCAGGGGCGCGTAACGTTGCTCGACGACTTCGACCTGTCGCTGATGGAACGCGCGTCTCAGCGCATGTTGCAGAACATGCACAATCAGCTCACGTTCCAGGCGGCGCACGACGACCTAACGAAACTGCTGAACCGCAAAGAGTTCGAGCGAAACCTCGCGGGCGCCATCGAAAACGCGAAGGCAACCAGCGCGCAACACGTGCTGTTCTACCTCGACCTCGACCAGTTCAAGATCGTCAACAACAGCAGCGGCCATACCGCCGGCGACGAATTGCTGAAGATGGTCGGCCAACGTCTGGTCGATGGCCTCAAAGATCTGCCGGCAAAAGTCGCCCGCCTGGGCGGCGACGAATTCGGAGTGCTGATCACCGACATTGAAAACGAACCGTCGCGTGAAATCGCCGAGCGGTTGCTGAAGCTGGTGCGTGAGCAACGCTTCGATTGGGAAGACCGCCACTACTCGTTATCCGCGAGTATTGGTGTCGTGTTCATCGACGAAGGTACACCCGACGCCGACGCCGCAATGCGTTCGGCCGACGAAGCGTGCTACGCGGCGAAAGACGCCGGGCGTAACCGCGTGCAGGAATACGAACTCGGCGACGCGCGCATGATGCGGCGACGCGGTGTCATGGAATGGGTGACGCAGCTCGACAAGGCGATCGACGACGGCCGTCTGATTCTGAATTGTCAGCGGATCGCGCCTGTTCCCCTGTCCGCGAATGGCGCGACCAGCCACTACGAAATTCTGTTGACCATGCGCGACGAACTCGGCGACCTGATGCCGCCGAGCGAGTTCATTCTCGCCGCCGAAACGTACAACCGCGTCACCATGGTCGACCGATGGGTGGTCGAAAACGTCCTGAAGTGGATGGCCGATCACCGCAGCTCGCTCGACAACTTCGGCGGCTTCGCCATCAACGTATCGGGCCACTCCGTCAACGACGAATCGTTCGCGGACTTTGCGTTGGAGCAGTTCTCGCGCATGCAGGCGCCTACCAGCAAGGTCTGCTTCGAAATCACCGAAACCGCGGCGATCGCCAACCTCGATAACGCGCGCGATTTCATGAACCGGATGAAGATCATCGGATGCCGGTTCTCGCTCGACGACTTCGGCACCGGTCTTTCGTCGTACTCGTATCTGCGGAACTTACCGGTCGATTACGTGAAGATCGACGGTGTGTTCGTGAAGGACCTGAACAACAACCCCAGCGACTACGCAGTGGTGCGTTCGATCAACGAGATCGGCCACTATCTGGGCAAAAAGACGATTGCGGAGTTTGTCGAGAACGATGCGATTCTGGGGCAGTTGCGCGAGATTGGAGTCGACTATGCGCAGGGATACGGCATCGAAAAGCCAGGTTTGCTTTCCAACCTTCGGTTGAACTGAAGCGTTAGCTTCGCGCTGCGCTCAAGAACTCGAGCAACGCCTTTTGTGAGTGCAGCCGGTTGCCGGCTTCGGCCCACACTACGGATCTGGAGTCGTCCAATACGTCATTGCTGACCTCTTCGCCGCGATGCGCCGGGAGGCAATGCATGAGCATCACGTCGCGCCCGGCCAGATCGAGCAGCTTCCGGTCGACCTGATACCCGGCGAATCTCTTGCGACGTTCGCTGGCCTCGGATTCATGTCCCATCGACGACCACACGTCGGTCACCACCAGATCGGCGCCGCGAACAGCTTCTTGCGGAGTGTCGACGAGCGTCACCCGATTCGTGCCGCTGAGCAGCTGCGGCGAGGGCTCGAACCCCTTCGGGCAGGCGATCTGCAGATCGAAGTCGAACTGGTGCGACGCGTCGATATACGAATTGCACATGTTGTAACCGTCGCCGACGAAGGCGACCGTAGCATCCTGAATCGAGCCGCGCCTTTCGACGAACGTCTGTACGTCGGCCAACAACTGACATGGATGAGCGCGCGCGCTCATCGCATTGATGACTGGCACCGACGCCGCGCCGGCGAACGCTTCTACGTCCTGATGATCGCGGGTGCGCAGCATGATCAGGTCGACCATTTCGGAAAGTACGCGCGCGGTATCGCTGATGGGTTCACCGCGCCCCAGCTGAGTGTCGTTGGGGCTGAGAAATATCGCGTGACCGCCGAGTTGCTGCATGCCCGCTTCGAAAGCGACTCGTGTTCGTGTCGACTTCAGATCGAACACCATCGCCAGCGTACGGCCTCGAAGCGGCTCATAGATCGCGCCGGCTTCGCGCATCCGCTTGAGTTCGATGGCTCGATTGATCAGCCGCGAGAGTTCCTCAGGGCTGAAATCGAGCAGCGTGAGGAAGTGCCTCGTCACGCCGCACCCGGTACCGGATCCTTTATCAGCGCGACGATACGGTCGACGATCTCATCGGCCTGTTCGTTGGTGAGAATCAGCGGGGGCAGCAGGCGGA
>CAZLDA010000015.1:9749-16592 GCA_964557875.1 uncultured Pseudomonadales bacterium
ATACAGTTCGCGGCGGATCACCCGTTCCTGCGTGACGTTGATCAGGAGACCAGAGGCGAGCGCGGCTTTCACCAGATGCGGTTGCGGAGAGTCGAGCTCGATTCCCAACATCAGCCCTTTGCCGCGCACGTCGACGACGTGATTGTCGCCAGCGAGCGCCTGCTTGAATCTGTTCAGCATCCGATCGCCCAGTTCCGCGGCGCGGTCCATCAATCTGTCATTCTCTAGCGCATCAATGACGGCATGCGCAGCAGCACACGCGAGCGGATTGCCGCCGAATGTGGAACCGTGGTTGCCGGGCTTCAGTGTTTCCGCGGCGATTCCGCGCGCAAGACATGCGCCGATCGGCAGGCCGTTGGCGAGACCTTTAGCGAGCGTTACGACGTCCGGCAGGATTCCGAGACGCTGATATGCGAAATAGCGCCCGGTACGACCGTTGCCCGTCTGCACTTCGTCGAGCATCAGCAACCAGCCCTTTGCATCGCAGATGCGGCGCAGTGCAGGCAGATAGCCGTCGTCGGGAACGACGATGCCGCCCTCACCGAGTACCGGCTCAACCAGAATCGCCACGACTTCGTTGTTGTTCTCTGCAATCGTCTCGATCGCTTTGACGTCGTTGTAGGGCGCGCGCACGAAACCGGAGAGCAGCGGTTCGAAGCCGGCTTGAACCTTGCGATTACCGGTGGCCGTGAGCGTTGCCATGGTGCGGCCGTGGAAGGAACCTTCCATCGCGATGACGTGTGGTTTGTTGATGTCGCGATTGTGGCCGTAGAGCCGCGCGATCTTGATGGCTGCTTCGTTTGCTTCTGCGCCGGAGTTGCAGAAGAACACGCGGTCCATTCCGGCGAGCGCCGTGATGCGATCTGCGAGCGATTCCTGCAATGAAATGCGATACAGATTCGACGTGTGCATCAACGAGTTCGCTTGACGCGTGATGGCAGCGGCGACGCCCGGATGTGCGTGACCCAGTCCGGTCACGGCGAGTCCGGCGAGCGCGTCCAGATATTTGTTACCCTGCTCGTCGTACAGGTACGCACCATTACCGTGGCTGAACGCCACCGGCAATCGCGCATAGGTATCCATGAGTGCTGCCATGAACAAGACCCTCGTCGGTTTCGCCCTCCGACGAGAGCGATTTAGCAGGCTCCTAAACGACAAAAGGCAGCAAGTGCTGCCCCGTGGAAAGGGCGCAATGGTAGTCGACTGATATGACCAGTTCAACCTTCGACGGCATTGAGCTTTCGCTGTTCGGCAGCCGCGTGCAGGCGGTCTGCGACGAGATGGGCGTCGCACTTCGGCGCGCCGCTTTCTCACCGAACATCAAGGACCGACTCGACTTCAGTTGCGCGCTGTTCGACGCCGACGGCGCGTTGTTCGGGCAGGCCGCACACATTCCCGTGCACCTCGGCAGCATGGCTTACGCGATGGCGGACGTCGTGAGCCGGTTCGAATGGCGCGACGGTGACCTTGTGTTGCTGAACGATCCATTTCTGGGCGGCACACATCTGCCGGACGTAACCGCTGTGTGCCCGATCTTCCACGACGGCGCGCTGATCGGATTTGCCGCATGCCGCGCGCATCACGCAAACATCGGTTCGGACCGACCCGGATCGATGCCCGTGTCTACCACCCTCGAGGAGGAGGGCATCGTGATCTCGCCGTTGCTCGCACAGCGCGACGGCGTATTCACCGAGCCCGCGCGCATGCTGTTCGACGGATTGGCGGGTCGCACTCACGCATCTGCGGAGGAGTATCTCGGCGACGAGCGTCTCGGCGACTTCTTCGCGCAGATGAGCGCGTGCCGTCTCGGCGTGAGGCGCGTGGACTTGCTGGTGCGACAGATGACTGCGCCGGCGTTCGATTCTGCCGTGCGTGAACTGAATGACTATGCAGACCGTCTGGCGCGGGGCGCGATCGCAGCGATTCCGGACGGCGTGTACGCGTTCGAAGATTGGATGGACGACGACGGCGCCGGTACGAACGATGTCGCGATACGCGTTCGACTTCGCGTCGATGGAGAACATTGCAGCGTCGACTTCACCGGAACGTCCGCGCAGGTGCGCGGAAACATCAATTGTCCGTTGTCGGTTACCGCCGCCGCGGTGCTTTACGTGTTTCGTTGTCTGATGCCTGTACATACCCCCGCAGTAAGTGGCGCGTTTCGATGCGTCGACATCGTTGCTCAGCAGGGCAGCCTCGTTGATGCGCAGTATCCGGCGGCGGTCGCGGCCGGCAATGTCGAAACATCGATGCGTATCGTCGACGTTCTGCTGGGCGCTCTAGCGGCCGCGCTGCCCGATCGTATTCCGGCCGCCAGCCAAGGAACGATGAACAACCTCGCTATGGGTCGACATAGCGAGGTTTCACGGTGGGACTACTACGAGACGATTGGCGGCGGCACTGGTGCGCATCCGAGGGGCGCCGGTGTTTCGGCTGTTCATTCGCACATGACGAATACTCTGAACACACCTGTGGAAAGCCTCGAGACGCACTACCCGTTGCGTGTGACCCGATACGAGGTGAGACGAAATTCCGGCGGAACCGGGTGCTTTCCAGGTGGCGACGGCATCGTGCGCGAACTGGTGTTTCTCGAGTCAGCCGAGGTCACGCTGCTCACCGAACGCCGCACGAAAGCACCGTGGGGTCTCATGGGAGGAAGCGACGGACAGCGCGGCTCGAATTCGCTGAACGGTGTCGAGTTGCCGGCCAAGGTGGCGCTCGATGTTCGCGAAGGCGACGTTCTGACCATCGCGACGCCTGGCGGGGGTGGCTGGGGTAAGCGCTGACGGTTCTATTGGGCCGCGAGAACCGCGTGTCTGAAACGCTGAAGCCCTTCGTCGAGTGTGGCGCGCGGGCATCCGAAGTTGAAACGCACGAAACCCGGCCCGTGGAACTGCGCGCCGTCTGAAAGACCGAGTCCGTGAGCTTCGAAGTAGCGGGCCGGATGGTCGAGTTGCAGGCCGCGCACGTCGATCCATGCGAGGTATGTGCCCTCGACGTGCGTCATCGAGACGTTGGGCAACTGCGCGACGCATTGTTCGAGGGTGTCGCGGTTTGCGGCAAGATAGGCGCGAAGCTGGTCGATCCAATCCGACGGACCCTCGTACGCCGCCAATGCGGCCGTGTACGCGAGCGCGCCGATACTCGGTACGAGCCCGGCACGCGCGTCGCTGAAACGGCGCCGCAACGCTGCGTCCGGTATCACGGCAAACGCGCAGCAGAGGCCCGGCGTGTTGTAGCTCTTCGTTGGCGCCATCAGCGTGATCGTTCGCGCTGCGATGTCCGCGGACAACGTTGCGATGGGAATGTGCGGCCGGTCGTCGAGCCGCAAGTCGCAGTGGATTTCATCTGAACAGATCAACAGATCGTGCCGTTCGCAGAAGCGAGCCAGCGCGACCAACTCATCGCGACTGTAGATTCGCCCGGTTGGATTCTGCGGATTGCAGAACATGAACAAGCGCGTCCGACTATCGATGGCTTCACCCATCGCACCGAGGTCCATCTCCCACCGCGAGCCGTTCAGCAACAGCGGCACTTCGATAGCCTTGCGTCCGCTGTTGGCGGGCACCGCGAGGAACGGGTAATACACCGGCACGTTCATCATCACGGAATCGCCGGGAACGCCGACCGCGCGGCTCGCGAGGTTCATGCCCGTTACCACGCCGGGCAACCACACCATCCAATCCGGATTCACCGCCCAATCGAATTGCGCGTCGAGCCACGCAACCGCCGCGTGCACCAGTTCGGGCGGTGTTTCGCTGTAGCCGAATATTCCATGCTCCACTCGTCGCTGCAGGGCTTCACGGACGAAGGGAGGTGCGCGGAAATCCATGTCCGCAACCCAGAACGGCAATACGTCTGTGCCTTTGTATTTGCCCCATTTCGAGCTGTCCGTGCCACGCCGTTCGACGACGTTATCGAATTCGTTCATGAGCGGTGTGGGTATTGGTTATTGGAGCGCGGCCGATAACGTGGCATACAATGCTCCGCGTTTGTGTTCATGAGGTAAAGCGTACGTGGACGTTTTGGACAGCATCAAAGAGCAGATCGGCAGCAACGCGATCATCTTGTACATGAAAGGTTCACCGCAGGCGCCGCAATGCGGCTTCTCCGCGCAAACCGTGCAGTGCTTGATGGCTTGCGGCGAGCGTTTCGCGTATGTCGACGTGCTCAGCAACCCTGAAATTCGTGCGAACCTTCCGGCTTACGCGAACTGGCCGACGTTCCCGCAACTGTGGGTCGAAGGAGAGCTCGTCGGCGGCTGCGACATCGTCACGGAGATGTATCAGTCGGGTGAGCTGAAGACGTTGATCGTCGGTGCGGCAGAGCGGGCCAAGGCGGCAACGCCGGCATCCGCGGCCAAGTAACCCGTTACTCGCGCGGCGGCCAGCCGCCCATATCCTGCCAACGATTGACGATCGCGCAGAACAGCGCGGCCGTCACGTCTGCGTCGTAGCGCGCGGAATGCGCTTCGTTGCTGTCATACGCAATTCCGGCGCGACCGCATGCCTGGCTGAGCACCGTTTGCCCGAAAGCGACCGCCGCGAGCGATGCGGTGTCGATGAATGAGAACGGGTGAAACGGATTGCGTTTGATGTCGTTCCGGTTTGCACCCGACATGATGAACTGATGGTCGAACGCCGCGTTGTGGGCAACCACGATGGCGCGACTGCAACCGCCGTGCTTCACCGCTTTGCGAACTTCCCGGAAGAACTCCTGGAACACTTCAGGCTCCGACCGCGCCTTGCGCGCCGGGTTGTAGGGGTCGATACCGATGAAGCGCAGCGATGCCGGATCCATATTGGTTCCGGGCAATGGCGCTACCTGGTAATGCAACAGTTGGGTGCGCGTCAGGCGCTCGCCGTCGTAGTTCAGTAGAACCGCGGCAAGTTCCAGAATCGCGTCGCCGCTAGGGTTGAAACCTCCGGTTTCCAAATCGACGACAACCGGCAGAAAGCCGCGAAAGCGGTCTGCAATCTGGGTTCTTTCGGACACTGCTCTCTCCACATGAGCGGGTACCTTACCACGCCGGTCCCGAGCCTCGGCCGCGTGGCGGGTAAAGATTCGGTGGGTGGTGCCGATAGCCAACGAAAGGCACAGGAGTTCCCGTGGCGCGAAGCATTGCCTCGACGGCATTCGTTCTGCTGTGGTGCGCAACGGCGGTTGCGGCGCCGCTCGAGTTCGGCGCGGCGCCGGCGGACGCCGCGTGGCAATTCGAAGGCAGCCGCACGGCATGCACGCTGTCGCACGAAATCCCGAACTTCGGTGAAGCCCGATTCGTGCAGCAGGCGGGCGGCGGCCTGCAGTTCGACATGTCGGCATGGCGTGTCGATCTGAATGGCGCGCTGGACGTGACGAGCTTTTCGCCGCCATGGCTTGCCGCGCACGCACCGGAGCAATCGCTCGGTCGCGTGGAGGCGTCCGGACCACATCAGATTGTCGTCGATGCATCGCTCGCCGAATCGATGCTGCGCGCCCTTTATCTGGGCGAGCAGCCTCGTTTTGCGTCGCAGGACGTCCGCGTTTCGCTCTCAGCCGTCAGCTTCAGGCCGCTCTACGACGCCTACGCGCGGTGCGTCGCAAAGCTGCTGCCCGCATCGTTCAAGCAACTCGAGCGCAGCACCATTGTATTCGCGTCGGGCCGTGCGACGTTGAACGATGCGGCTAAGGCGCGCCTCGACATGATTGCCCAGTACGTGCAGGCAGACAGGACGGTGGCGCGCATATTCGTCGAGGGTTACAGCGACCGTTCTGGGCGCGAGCGGAAGAACCGCATCCTGTCGGAGCAGCGCGCGAAGGCGGTGACGAGCTATCTGATCGGCGCGGGTTGCAGCTCGGAGTCCATCGAATATCGCTTCCACGGTTCGCGCTTTCCGATCGCATCGAACGACACGGAGGCCGGTCGCGAGCAGAACCGCCGTGCGACCGTGCTCCTTGCGCGCGGCGCGGGCAAGCTGGCGAAGCGCTGAGCGATCAGCTCTTGCTGTCCGAGTTTTTGTTCGGGAGGAGCGACAGTTCGCCGTCCGCCCCAGCGCTGAGTAGGCCGACCTTCGAGTAGACCGACAGCTTCTCTCGCGTGTCGCTGATGTCCATGTTGCGCATGGTCAGTTGCCCGATTCGATCCTGGGGCGTGAATACGCCCGCACCTTTTTCCATCGTCAGGCGTTCCGGGTGATACGTGAGGTTCGGGCTGACGGTGTCGAGCAACGAATAGTCGTTGCCGCGTCTCAGCTGCAGCGTCACCTCGCCGGTGACCGCGCGCGCCACCCAGCGTTGCGCCGTCTCTCTCAACATCATGCACTGAGGATCGAACCAACGACCCTGATACAGCAGCCGGCCTATCCGGCGACCGTTGTTGCGGTATTGCTCAATGGTGTCTTCGTTGTGAATGCCGGTGACGAGGCGCTCGTACGCGATGTGCAGAAGCGCCATTCCCGGCGCTTCGTAAATGCCACGGCTCTTAGCCTCGATGATGCGGTTCTCGATCTGGTCGCACATGCCCAGGCCGTGCCGCCCACCGATCTCGTTGGCGCGTGTGAAGAGGTCGAGCGCGGTCGCGAAGGTTGCGCCGTTCAGCGCAACAGGCTGGCCTTCCTCGAAGCGCACCGTCACGGTTTCGGCCTTCACGGCAACGTCGTCGCGCCAGAACGACACGCCCATGATTGGCTGCACGATGTCGATACCCTTGTTGAGATACTCCAGATCCTTGGCTTCATGCGTTGCGCCGAGAATGTTGGAGTCGGTTGAGTACGCCTTCTCGACACTCATCTTGTATTCGAAACCGTGTGCCGACATGTACTGCGACATCTCCGTGCGCCCGCCGAGCTCATCGATGAACTGCTG
>CAZLDA010000016.1:0-16231 GCA_964557875.1 uncultured Pseudomonadales bacterium
AGAACTTGAGCCGTCGCCGCTTCGTGATCGGGCTCGGAGCGACCGGCGCCAGCCTGTCGCTTGGCCTGTCGTTGCCGTTCACGCCACGACTCGCGGATGCCGCGGGGGCACCGGCGCCAACTGAGATCAATGCGTGGGTCGTGATCGATCCGGACGACACCGTGACGATTCGCATCGCGCGTTCGGAGATGGGTCAGGGAACGCTCACGGGGCTCGCGCAGCTAGTCGCCGAAGAACTCGAGTGCGATTGGGACAAAGTGACCTGGGCGTTCCCGACGCCGGGACAGAACGTCGCCCGCGAACGTATCTGGCGCGACTTTTCGACGGGCGGGAGCCAGGGACTGCGCGGCAGTCAGGAGTACGTCCGCCAAGGCGGGGCCGCGGCCCGCACGATGCTGATCCAGGCCGCAGCGAAGGAGTGGAAAGCAGCGCCCGCCGATTGCGTCGCGAAGCGAAGCGTCATTACGCACAAGCCGAGCGGTCGCACGGTGACGTTCGGCAAGGTGGCCGCTGCGGCGGCGAAGCTGCCGATACCCGAAAACGTGCCGCTCAAAGACCCGAGTGCGTGGACCATTGCCGGCAAACCGCTCAAGCGCCTCGACACACCCGAGAAGCTGACCGGCGCGCTGGTCTACGGTGCCGACATCAAACTGCCCGGCATGCTGAACGCGAGCATCAGGGACTGTCCGGTGCTCGGCGGCAAGCTCAAGAGTTACGACGCAGCGAAAGTGCGTTCGATGCCCGGCGTCAAAGGCGTCGTGAAGGTCGAGACCGCATCCGGCACCAACGGCGTTGCCGTGGTTGCGGATACCTGGTGGCAAGCCAACAAGGCCCTCGAGGCGCTGCCGATCGAGTGGGAGTACGGCGCGAATGCAAGCTTCGACGATGCGGCGCTCACGAAGCTGCTCGAAAGCGGCCTCGATGCACAGGAGGCTTTCATCGGCAACCGCAGCGGTGACGCGAAGGCCGCGTTAGCGGCGGCGACCCGCACGGTGGAGGCCGTGTACAAAGTGCCGTCGCAGAACCACGCGACGATGGAGCCGATGAATGCAACGGCGGTGTGGACGAAAGATCGCTGCGAGGTGTGGTGTCCCACCCAGAACGGCGAAGCGGCGCTCGCCGCGGCGACCGAAGCAGCGGGCCTGCCGATCGCGCAGAGCGACGAGCACAAGACGATCCTCGGCGGCGGCTTCGGCCGGCGCGGCGGTGCGGACTACGTACAGCAGGCGGTAGTGATCGCGAAGGCGTTTCCCGGTACACCGGTCAAGCTGTTGTGGACGCGCGAAGAGGACCAGATACACGGCTTCTTCCACCCGACGACGATGGCGAAGATGCGTGGCAGCCTCGACGCCGACGGCAATCTCACTGCGCTGCACATGCGCATCTCGGGCCAGTCGATTCTCGCGGCGCTCGCGCCCCAACGACTCGTTGATGGCGCAGACTTCGCGACGTTCCAGGGCGTGGTGCAAGGTGGGCTCAATCCGGCGATGGACCAGCACCAGATGAGCTACGACTTCCCGAACCTGTTGGTGGATCACGCGATGCGCAATCCGCCAATACGCCCGGGATTCTGGCGCGGCGTCAACGTCAACCAGAACGCGATCTATCTCGAGAGCTTCATGGACGAGCTGGCCCACGCCGCCGGACGCGATGCGCTCGAGTTCCGTCTCGCGCATTTGAAGAAAAATCCGAAGGGCGCCGCGGTGCTCAAGGCCGTGGCGGAGCGGTCGGGCTGGGGCAGCAAAGACGGCAAGGCGCGCGGACTTGCCCTTTTCTACGCATTCGGCAGCCACGTCGCGGCGTGCGCCGACGTCACTGTGAACGAGGCCGGTGCGCTGCGTGTCGATCGCATCGTGGCGGCAACGGATTGCGGCACGGCAGTCAATCCGCAGCAGATCGAAGCGCAAGTACAAGGCTCGTTCGTCTACGGGCTGTCGGCGGCGCTCTACAGTCAGATCACGTATTCGAACGGACAGGTCAACGAACGGAATTTCGACACCTATCCGTCGATGCGCATCGCGGCGATGCCGCAGGTCGAGACGATCGTCATGCCGTCCGGCGGGTTCTTCGGCGGCGTCGGCGAGCCGACGATCAGTGTCGCGGCGCCGGCGGTGCTCAATGCGATCTTCGCGGCTACCGGTACGCGCATTCGCACATTGCCGATCAAGGATCAGAAACTGAGGGCATGATCGGGTGATACGGTGGCTGGGCCCTTCGGCGATTGTATGGCTTGCGGGCTGTAGTACGGCGGCACCCGAATCGGCGAACGATCCCGCACTGGCGCGCGGTGCGATCCTCGCCTCGGTCTGCTCCGGCTGCCACGCGAGCGGCGGTACCGCCATCGTGAGCCTCGACGGCTACACCAGCGAGCAGATCAAGGTGCGCGTCGTTTCGTATCGGAATGACGGTGGCACCGTGATGCACCGGATGGCGCGTGGCTACTCCGATGTGGAGATCGATTCGATTGCCACCTATCTCGGCAGCCCATAGGCGGCGCATGAGTTATTCGCTCACGCGCCGGCAATTCGTCGCCTCGCTTGCCGCGGTGTATGTCGGCAGCGCCGCATCGCGTGCTGCAGCCGCTACCCGTGCGAAGCTCGTTGTCGTTGGCGGCGGTTTCGGTGGTGCCACGGCCGCTCGGTTCGCGAAGCGCCTGCTGCCGGGTTTGTCGGTGACCCTCGTCGAACCCAGCACGAGCTATGTCGCGTGCCCGATGAGCAACCTCGTAGTAGCCGGGTATCGCACGCTCGAGCAGCAGACGTTCTCGTACGCCGCGCTGAAGAAGGAAGGCATCGATTTACGGCCCGCGTCGGCGACCGACGTCGATCCGGTTGCGCGGACGGTTGCGCTCGATGGTGGCGGGACGCTCGACTACGACCGCTTGATCCTCGCGCCCGGCATCGACTTTCGCTGGGATGCGCTCGAAGGCTACGGGCAAGACGCGGTGGAACAAATGCCACATGCGTGGAAGGCGGGACCGCAGACGACACTGTTGCGTCGCCAACTCGAGTCCATGGCCGATGGCGGCGTCGTGGTCATGTCGGTGACAGCTGCGCCATTTCGTTGTCCACCGGGACCCTACGAGCGTGCGAGCCTCGTCGCGCATTACCTCGCGCAGCACAAACCGCGCGCGAAGCTCGTCATCCTCGACAGCAACGACCGGTTTTCCAAGCAGCCGCTCTTCACGAAGATCTGGGGCGAACGCTACAAGTCGATCCTCGAGTGGCGCGGCGCATCGAGCGACGGTCGCGTCGTGCGTGTGGACCCGCGCGCGATGACGCTCTACACCGACTTCGAAACGGTGCGCGGCGACGTCGTCAACGTGGTGCCGCCGCAGCAAGCAGGGCTCATCGCGCAGCGCGCGGGCACTACGGACTCCAGCGGCTGGTGTCCGGTCGATGCCGTCACGTTCGAATCGCGCCTGCAACGCGGCATTCACGTCATCGGCGACGCGACCATCGCAGCGCCAATGCCGAAATCGGCGTTTGCGGCGAACGCTCAGGCCAAGGTGTGCGCGATTCAGGTAGTGCGGCTTTTGAGGGGCCTCGACGCTGAAGCCACGACCCTCGCGAACACGTGCTACTCGTATGTGGACGACACGCAGGCGATCTCGATCGCGGGCGTGTACGACACGCGCGGCGGAACGTTCGCGGAAGTTCCGAACTCGGGTGGCATCAGTCCGCTCGACGCCCCTGTGTCGCTCCGTCAGAGCGAGGCGGACCAGGCCGCCGATTGGTTCCGCGCGATCACGCGGGAGACGTTTCTGTCGTGAACCGTGCGCGCGGAATGGTTTTGGTCGCGTTTTTGGCGAATTTGGCGGCTGCGGACGGCCTCGACGCAACATCTGAGCCGCTCGCTGCCGAGACTGGCCGCGCTACTGCGGGTCGCGAGATCTTCGTGGATCGCACGAGCGGTCACTGCGTGCTGTGTCATCGCGTCTCGGGTCTCGACGCAGCCTTCCAGGGTGACCTGGGGCCGGATCTGTCGACGATAGGCGCTCGTCTCTCGGCGCCACAGATCCGCTATCGCATCGTCGATGCAACGCGACTCAATCCCGCGAGCATCATGCCGCCTTACTACCGCACGGAGTCTCTTGTGCAGGTGGCGGAGGCGTATCGCGGCAAAACCGTTCTGACGGGTCAGCAGATCGAGCACCTTGTTGCGTATCTGTCTTCGCTCATAGAGCACACCCCATGAGCGCTGACGCGCTGACGCGCAGGCGGTTGTTGATGGCCGGGGGCGCGGCACTCGCAGTCGCTGCGTGGCCTGCGCGCGTCGACGCTGCGCCCGTAGACGTCGAAACATCGATCGCGTCGATGTTCGGCGGCCGGGAGATTCGCGAGGGTCGCGTGACGGTGGAATTGCCGCCGATCTCGGAGAACGGTTACTCGGTGCCGCTGTCGGTGGCGGTGGAAAGTCCGATGACGGAAACCGACCACGTCGTGCGGATCGCGGTGTTCGCCGAGAAGAATCCGCTACCGGACGTCGCACGCTTCGAGTTCGGTCCCGGCGCGGGCATCGCCCACGTGCGCACGCGCATCCGTCTCGGCGACTCCCAACGGATTCGTGCGGTCGCGGAGATGAACGACGGCAGCCTGTGGACGGGGCACGCGTTCACGATCGTGACGTTGGCGGCGTGCGTGTTATGAGCGACGCCGGCATTCGCATCGCTGCACCGACGCGCGCCAAAGCGGGCGAAGTGATCGAGATCAAGGCAATGATCCAGCACGAAATGGAGACGGGCTACCGACGCGATCAGTTCGGCAAGCAGATACCGCGGTTCATCCTCGAGCGCTTCGAGTGTCGCTGCAACGACAAGCTCGTGTTTCGGGCCGAGCTCTTTCCCGCCATCGCCGCCAACCCGTTCCTGAACTTCTTCATGCGAGCGACGGAGTCCGGCACGCTCGACTTCCGCTGGACGGATCAGGACGGACATTCGTTCTCGGAGCGCGCCACGCTGGAGGTGGTGTGAGGCGAGGTCTTGCGATCGGCCTCACGATCATGCTTGCCGGATTCGCGTATGCGGGCGACATCCGCTCATTCGCGTCCCGCCCCGATCTGCCGCGCGCGAGCGTGCAATCCGGATATACGTTCCTGACCCACGCAACGCAAGCGCTGCAGGACGATCCGTTCGCCAACCCCGGATACCTGTGGGTGGATCGCGGCGCGCAAGCGTTCGCGGAGCCGATAGGCAACGCGAGCTGCCAGTCGTGCCACGCGCCGGACGGCGAACGAACGCTCATCGGTGCCGCGGCGAGGTATCCGAAGATCGATTCGCAGACCGGCGCGCTCGTGAACCTCGAAGGCCGCATCAATCTGTGTCGGACCCGTTACCAGGGCCTCGGACCGCTGCCCTACGAGAGCGAACCGCTGCTCGCGCTGACGGCCTACGTGGCACAACGCGCGCGCGGGCAGCCTTACGCGGTCGCGGTCGACGGCGCGGCGGCACAGTACTTTGCGCGGGGTCGCGACTACTTCTTCACGCGGCGAGGGCAACTGAATCTCGCGTGCAACCAGTGCCACGACGACAACGTCGGCAAGCTGCTGAGCCAGGGTCAGCCGACGGCAGTCCCGGGCTACCGGCTCGAGTGGGAAACGTTCGGCTCGCTGCACCGCCGCATCCGCGACTGCGATGCCGGCGTGCGCGCGGAGCCGCATGCGCTCGGCGCCGACATCTATGTGGCGTTGGAGCTTTATCTCGCGTGGCGCGCCGGCGCGCTGCCGATCGAGTCACCGGGAGTGCGGCGCTAACGGCGGGATCCGAGAACGAGGGCACGTTGCGCGGGAATCAGGATAAGCTCGCTCCAGACAATGTGAACTCCGGAAGAGCAAACGTGATTGGACGATTCAAACGACTGCCGTTTGCCGTGCGCTTCGCTCTCGCAATCACGGTTATTTTCCTTGTCATCTTCGCCCAACACGTCTTGTATCCGGCGCCAGATTAGCCCGCCTCAGATCTTGCGTCCGGTTCCTTCCCAGTACTTCTCGCGCAGCAGGCGTTTGTAGAGCTTCCCGGTCTCGTGCCGCGGCAGACTGGGGTGAAAGTCGATTGAGCGGGGCGCCTTGTATCCGGCGAGATGCTCGCGGCAATGCGCGATGAGTGCTTCCGCAAGTGCGGGCGATCCTTCCGTGCCGGCTTCCAGTTCGATCGCCGCCTTCACCTCTTCGCCGAACTCGTCGTTTGGAATGCCGAACACGGCGGCGTCCTTAACGGCAGGGTGCGTCATCAATACGGCTTCGATCTCGGCGGGATAGATGTTCACGCCGCCCGAAATCACCATGTCGATGGCGCGGTCGCTCATGTAGAGATAACCCTCTACATCGAGATAACCCACGTCGCCGAACGTGAACACACCCGGCTCCGCGTGTACTTGTGCGGTCTTCTCCGGTTCGTTGTGGTATTCGAAGTCGCTGCCCATGCGGTTCTTCACGAAGATGCGGCCGGATTCGCCCGCGTCGGCGCGCGTTCCGTCGTCCCGAAGAATGCGCACTTCCACCATCGGCGAGGGTTGTCCGAGCGTGCCTGGTCGTGCACGCCACTCTTCGCCGCGTACGGTCGTGACGATGCTGCCTTCGGTCGACCCGTAGTACTCATGGACCACATTGCCCCACCAATCGAGCATGCGTCGCTTCACCTCCGGCGGACACGGTGCGGCGCCGTGCCACACGGCCGAAAGACTCGCACCGGAAAAGCGCTTCCTAACGACTTCATCGAGGTGCAGCAGCCGGTGGAACTGGGTCGGGACGAGGTGCACGTTCGTGACCCCGTAGCGGTCGATCAGGTCGAGCACTTCGGCTGCGTCGAAGCGATGCCGCATCAACACGGTCGAGCCTGCGAGCAGCGGCAGATACGAGAATGCCCACTGCGCGGAGTGATACACCGGGCCACAGACGAGCGTGACGCCGTTCGGTGGAATCGACAGCAGCGACGTGAGACCGGCGCTCATCATCCGCATCGCATCCACGGGTGCCGAAGTGGTGCTTGTAGTTGAACGAACGCCTTTCGGGCGACCCGTCGTGCCCGAGGTGTAGAACATGGGTCCGCCCAGCGTTTGTTCGGCCGGCTCTGCGGCGTCCGATGCGGCGAGGAATGCCTCGTATTCGTCGAACCCCGGTGAGGGCGCACCAATCGCAATACGCGCGCGCAGCGTCGGCGTTGCTTGCTGATCGATGGCTGCGGTTGCGTTGGCAATGAAACGGGCGTCGGCGAACAGCACCTTCGCACCGGAGTTTGCGAGCACGTACGCGAGTTCATCCGGTGTGAAGTGCCAGTTCACGGGAACGTACAACAGCCCTGCGTGTCCGGCGGCGGCCATGATTTCGTAGTACTCGCGGCGATTGCCTGCATACACCGCGATCACGTCGCCGGCGCGCAGACCCAGCGCGCGCAGCCCATTGATCAACCGGTTTGCTCGCGCGTCGAGTTCGGCCCAGGAGCGTTCGCCGGTTTCGTCGATGATCGCCGGCTGTTGTCTGGCGACGTGTTGCCCAAGAAGTTGTGTCATGTGAACTCGCGATTTTCGTTACTGCGTGTAGCGGCGATGGTACGCAATGTCGTCGTTGGTTGCCTCGCGTGCATCGCAACCGTCCGGCCTCGCGCACGCACTGGGAGCGTCGACGTGAGCTAACGATGTGAGCGCGCCTAGGTCAGTAGCGCTGTGCACAACTGCGTTGCGTCAGTTCGCATCCCACGCACCGTGGAACCCGTAGGGTTGTAGCGGCACCGAAACGCTCGCGATAGGGCCGGACGAGAGACGATCAGCTTCGAAGATGCACACGTCGGTGCGCTCTGCCAGCCCGTCGTACACCAACGCGATCACCCAACCATCATCGGCATTGGCCGAATCTGGACGTGGTGCGAACACGGGTTCGCCGACAAACTGATGCTCGGCGGCGGTCCAGACGTCGGTGGGCCGGTCGACATCCAGCGCATCGACGCGTGCAATCGAATCGAAGGGGTCGCTCTTCGTACGGTCGCGGCGGGTAGACGCGTAGATTGCGGGCACAGAAAGACCTTCGCGGGATGGATGCACGCGCGGAAAGTCGAGACCGTATTCGGACAACTGCCGCCACGCGGCCACGTCCGAATGATCGCCTATCGTTGCCCGGAACAGACGTTGTGGCGCGCGCATGTCCGGCAACGTCGGGTCGAGCGGTTTCAGCGCACCTTGGAAGCCGAATTCGTGGCCGAATGCAAACGATTCGAACGCACACAGATCGACCGCGCACGTCTCGGAATCGTCGTCGAAGGCGTTTGCGAAATGCACGACGAACGCGTGTTGCGGTAACACGATGGTTCGCACCGGACCGGGTCGATTGCGTGGAATCAGGTACAACTCACCCGGCCGCGACACGTCGGGCGCGATTGCATCGATCAACGTCTTGCGTCCGACGCTCGCAGCGACGAATGCCAGCGCGTCGACCTTCAGCGCATTGCCCGGCAGCACATACCAACGAGGCGTTACGACGAAATCGTGAACGAAGTGCATTCCCGGAACGGTGGCTTCGCACGATGCCACTTCGCGGCCATCGCGGTCGTACTCGCGAAACGTGAAGCGCGAGGGCATGCCCATCTTGATGCTGCAACCCACCAGCCGGTTGGCGGCGCTGTCGAGGCGCATGTGTGCCAGAAAAGCGCCGTCCGGCAGCGAACCCTCGAAGTTCTCTTCGTCGATTGTGTCCAGTGAATCCGGGTCCACGCTGTATGGACGTCCGCCTTCCCAACCACACAGCAGTCTGCCCGCCCACGGCACGATGGTGGTGTTGGCGACGTTGCGTGGAGCAGCTGCGAACAGGTTCTTCCACATCGACTGGGTTGGGTTGGTGCCAAGGCCGCGGTGCACCAGCCTGCCCGCCGCGAGCTCGGCCTTGTACGCGGGTGTTTGTACGAATCGCGACCGCAGTTCGGCTCCACCCCCCTGCGTGAACGTTAGGGAGCGCACGAGACCGTGACCGTCGAACGGATGCGCCAGACGATTTCCGATCTTTGTCCAGCCGGGACCGTTCTGCAGATGGCGACCGCCTCGTAGCGCGAGTGGAATCGTTCCCTGTACGGACGCGGAGGGAATCGAGATGTTGCACTCGCCCGGTGTAGCCGTCATCACGGCGTTCCAGGATCGTGCGCGGGAGAGCATTGCGGTCATCGTCAACTCCAGTGAATCGCGCTGCTGTTCATTCTAGTAGGGCAGGCCGAACAAGCGACGTGCTGCTTCAGAAAAAGTCGACTACTGCTCCGCCTTCTGCGGCGGTCCCCACAATTGCAGGAGGCGTTGATCGCGTCCGCACTTCACGCGGTAAGCCTTATAGCGGGTCGGATTCTTGGTGTAGTAATCCTGATGGTATTTCTCGGCCGGATAGAACCGGCCCGCTTCGACGATCTCGGTGGCAATGGGTTTGTCGAACTCTTCGTGCACCTTCAGCTTCGACACTTCTGCTGAGGCCCGTTGTTCCGGCGTAGTGTAGAAGATCGCAGTGCGATATCGCGTTCCCTCGTCGCAGAATTGTTTGTTCGTGGCCAGCGGGTCGATGTTGTGCCAGAAAACGTCGAGCAACGTTTCGTACGACACGACGTTCGGGTCGTACGTTACCTGCACTGCTTCGGCATAACCGGTGCCGCCGCTGGAGACCTTTTCATACGTTGGATTCTGCGTGCGGCCGCCGGTGTATCCCGAGGTTGTCGAAATGACGCCGGACAATTTGTCGAAGGGGTACTCCATCGACCAGAAACAGCCGCCGGCGAATGTGGCAACCGCGGTTGTGCCGGATGGCGTCTGTGCCGGATCGTTAGCGTCGGCTGCGCCAGCTGAGAGCATGGCAAGCAAAGAAATAGCGCGCATTACATACGAAACGCTATGCGCGACCTTCACCGTCAGGTCCTGAGCGCGGGAAGGGTGTCGCCTGTTGGGATGAACAACAGCGCCAGCCCGTTGTTGCACCATCGTTCACCGCGCGGCTTGGGACCGTCGTTGAAGACGTGACCCTGATGGCCCTCGCAGCGCGCACAGTGATACTCGGTGCGCGGCAACACGAGCTTGAAGTCCTTCTTCGAGCCGGTGTGGCCTGCGATCGATCGGGTAAAGCTGGGCCAGCCGGTGCCGCTGTCGAACTTGTCCTTACTCTCGAACAACGGCAGGAAACACGCAGCGCATATGAACGTGCCGGTGCGTTTTTCGTCGTTGAGCGGACTGCTGAACGGCCGCTCGGTCGCTTCTTCGAAGAGCACCTGGTAGCGCGCCGGTGCCAGCAGCTCCTTCCACTGCTGTTCACTCTTGCTGATCGTTGGAAAATCCGGCGGTGTTGCGGTCTCTGCGGCGCCGACGCGTTTCGTGAATATCGGCAGTGCGGCCAGGGCCAGCAACGATCGCAGCATCGAACGGCGTTCCATGAGTGATTCCTCCGAAGGTTGCAACGTCGATGAACGAATTGGACCCAGCATCGCCCGTTTGGTTTACCTCTCCGTTGCGGCGCCGATGCCGGCCTGGCGTCCGAAGACGGCACCCGAGGTGAGTCCGGTACCACCGGGATAGTTGAAGTAGAACAAACCGCCGACGAGCTCGCCTGCCGCGAACAGACCGGGAATGGGCGCGCCGTCTTCCGAGATGACGCGCGCATCTGCGTCGACATGGAGGCCGCCGAAGGTGAAGGTAATGCCGCACGTCACCGCGTACGCTTCAAAAGGCGGCGTATCCAATGGATTTGCCCAGTTCGACTTCGCCAACGGTATTCCACGGGTCGCGCGACCGTCTTTGCGCGTTGGGTCGAACGGAATGGACTCGTCCACGGCTGCATTGAATGCGCGAACGGTTGCCGACAATTCGGCTGCGTCTATCCCGTCGATCTTCCGCGACAGCGCGTCGATCGTATCTGCGGTAACGCGTGAGACCTGCCGAATGCGGTACTCGTCGCGCAACAACGAGGTGACCTTGGCGTCGAAGATCTGCCACGCGATTTGCCCCGGCTGCGCGAGGATTTCGCGGCCGTATTTCGCATATGTGTAGTTGCGGAAGTCGGCGCCCTCATCGACAAAGCGCTGTCCACGCGCGTTCACCATGATGCCGAAGGGGTAGGAGTGTTTCTGAAAACCGTCACCCACCGCGAGATCGCCGAACTCCGGCGCGTTCGCGTCCCAGCCGACTGCGTGGCAACCCGACCAGTGGCCTCGCGCGGCGGCACCTGCGTCGAGCGCCATACGAATGCCGTCGCCGGTGTTGAAGCGGGTGCCGCGTACTCGGGCGAGATCCCAGCCCGGACCGAGATAGCGTGCGCGCCATGCCGGGTTCGCTTCGAATCCGCCCGCGGCGAGTATCACGGCGTCGGTGCCGATGGCTTCTTCGCGTCCGCCGCGGCTGACGCGCACTCCGGCAACGCGGCCGGCTTGCATCGTCAGGCCTACTGCACGTGCGCCGTACTGCAGCGCGATGCCCGATCGTTCCGCGGCTGCGCTGAGCGAGTCGATCAAGCCCGGACCGCCGCCCCATGCTTCGATCGTCAGTCCGCCCCAGAAGCGAACGCGGCCGTCGACGTTGAATGACTGGCGGCCGTAGAGCGGCAGGAAGCGCACGCCGTGGGACTGCATCCACCGCAGCGTCGGAAAGCTGTCGGCGATGAGCCGCTCCGCCAACACCGGGTCGCAGCGGTATTGCGTGACGCGACCGAGGTCGTCGAAGAAACTCTCAGGCGAATAGCTCGAAAAATCGGTGCGTTCGATTTCGGAGGGTGTCAGATCGGGCATCAGGCGCACGAGATCGTCGACCCCGTTGTAGACCGAACGCATTGCGCCGGCCGTGAAGCGGGTGTTGCCTCCGCGCAGATCGAAGGGCGCGCGCTCCAACACCGACACTTGGGCGCCGTTCTCACGCGCGCTCAACGCGGCGCACAGCGCGGCGTTGCCTCCGCCGACCACCACGACGCGTCGCGCCATTCCGTACCCGCACTTTACGATGGAGGCGGACTAGAACATGCGTGTATTGAGGCGTCAACGGATCGTTCGCAGTACGCTAGCGCCATCGCAGTGTTGGGGGAACGAGATGCAGGAGATGGAACGGTTCGTAGGAAGAAGCGTCGTTGTGACCGGCGCCGGCTCCGGATTCGGTGAGGCGATCGCGAAACGCTTCGCGCGCGAAGGCGCCTCGGTGATCGTCGCCGACATCGACGCCGCACGCGCCGACAAGGTGGTCTCTGAGATAGTTGCCGCGGATGGCAAAGCGCGCGCGGTGCGCACCGATGTCTCCAGCGCCGATGCGGTACGCGGCATGATCGAGTTGGCCGTTTCCGCGTTTGGCGGGCTCGATGTGCTGGTCAACAACGCCGGATTCACACATCGCTCAGGGCCTGCGTGGGAACTCGACGAGGTCGACTACGATCGGGTATTCGCAACCAACACCAAGGGCGTATGGCTCGGCGTGAAATACGCCGTGCCCGTGATGCGGGCGAAGGGCGGCGTCATCGTCAACACCGCGTCGATCGGAGCGGTCGCACCACGGCCGGGTGTAACCGTGTACAACGCGACGAAGGGCGCTGTGGTGACGATGACGCGCGGACTCGCGGTGGAGTTGGCGCGATTCAACATCCGGGTGAACGCGGTGAATCCGGTGGCGGCCGATACGCCGTTCATGCGCGGCGCGCTGGGCGGCGAAGCGCTGCCCGAAGCGAATCGCGCGGCGCTGATCTCGGGTATTCCGCTGCGAAGACTCACGGAACCCACCGACGTGGCAGCGGCGGTAACGTTCCTCGCGTCGGACGACGCGGCGTTTCTAACGGGTGTGTGTTTGCCGGTGGACGGCGGACGCAGCATCAGCTGAGCAGAGCGATGCGTGCCGTCCCCTAGGCGCGCGCCGCGTGTGCGCCATCGACGGCGCTTGCCGCGTCGATCGCAGCGACCTTCTCTCGTATCCGCGGAATGAGCTCGCGACCGTAGTCTTCGGTATCGGCGAACGGATCGAAGCCGCGCAGCAATACGCCTCCGACGCCGAGCTGGTAGTAGCGAACGAGGGCGTCTGCGACCTGATCGGGTGTGCCGACCAACGCGGTGGTATTGCCGGAGCCCGCAGACGCGCCGGCGATCGGCGTCCACAAACGTTCGTCGTGCACGTCGCCGCCTGCCGCCAACCGCACGAGACGGCGCGCAGTTTCAGCCTCCGGTTCGACCGTTCGCTTCGGTGCGCCTTTCGTGACGCTGGCCAGAATCGACTCGGCCTTTTTCCACGCCGCCGATTCTGTTGCGGCGATGATCGGGCGGAACGACACGTTGAAGCGTGGCGTGCGACCATGCTTCGCAGCCATCCCTCGAATGCGCGCGATGCTCTCCGCAATTGCGGCGCGTGGTTCGCCAAACAGCGCGTACACGTCGCAGTGGCGCGCGCCAACACCGAGTGCGGCATCGGATACGCCGCCGAACCACAGCGGGACGTGTGGTTGTTGTGTACAGCGCACTTCGGAGAATGCGCGCTCGAAACGGTAGTAGGCGCCTTCGTGATCGAACGGCTTGTCGCTGGTCCACATGCGCCGGAGTACTTCGAGGTATTCATCGGTGCGAGCGTATCGCTCGTCGTGCCCCATCCAGTCGCCGTCTCGACGCTGATCGGCGTCGACGCCACCCGTGATGATATGCAGCCACAAGCGCCCTCCAGTGAGGTTGTCTAAGGTCGCTGCGGTGCGTGCCGCTAGTGTGGGCGCGACGAAGCCGGGGCGGTGCGCGACGAGGAATTTCAAACGTTCGGTATGGTGCGCGCAGTATTGCGCCACCTGAAACCCTTCCGCCGACGAGGACGAATAGCCGACCAGCACTGCGTCGTATCCGGACGCTTCATGCGCCTGTGCGAAAGACGCGAGGAACTGCGGATCGATACCGCCACCGATGACGTGCACCGCGGCTTGCCCCGGCGGCGCCACGCCGATCATTCCAATGATGTTGAGCGGCATGACGCGTCCGCTCAGGCAGGCGTGTAACGCAACAAGACTCGCGATCCATCGGCGAGGCCATTCTTGAAGCGAGGCCCCCAGACGAGCCATTCGAGATGGTATTTCTTGCCGAACACGCCCAGCACCTGTTCATGTGTTGTGGCGTCGTCGATCAGTGCGGCGGTGGCATTCAGTTCGGGCGCTTTTCGATAAGCCTCGTTCGAGTCCTTCCAGGTGCCGAATTCACCGACCCACAGTCGCGCGTGATCGAGCCCCAGGCCCACGGCGCGTGCGCGCCAGGCCTTCGAACTGGTCACCACGTAGATGGCGCCCGCGTCGTAGACGAACCAGACCTCGGCGTGGCAGGTGCTCTCGGCGCCGCCTTTCTTCAAGGGCGTGATGTAGACGACGTCGGAATCGTTCAGCGCCTTCGCGGCTGCGTCCGCAACGGTCGCCGCTGAAAGACGAAAGGGCACAGCGCAGGTTGCAAGCGTTGCGCCCGAGAGAACCAGAAGGCTTCTTCGACTGATCATGTGCCGCTCACCTTTGCAGAGTACAGAAAGCAGAGTGAGCGGGTCTTTTACCTCAAACCTTCAACGCCCCACAACCAAACCAACGGTGCGAAGCCCCACGGTATAGAGCAAGGGGCGCTTACCAATTGCACGCCGATGGCGGCAACTCCGTGCGCAGCTCGTTGCCGTTCGCGTCGGTAGAACGGTCGTAGCAGTTGCCGTTCAGATCGCGCAGCAGGCGTCGACCCTGCTGCGGTGCAACCACCACTTGTTGCGCAGGCACCTGTTGAACCTGCGCGTTGTGATACACATTCGTCAGCACCGAGCCGAGCACCGCACCGCCGATCAGGTAGGCCGGCCAGTCGGAATTGTTGTTGTTGTTGTTGTGATGGTTGCCGTAGTAGTACGGATAGCCGTAGTACGCCGGGTAGCCGATCGGGCGCGGATAGTAGGCCCGGCCATAGTGGGGCCGTCCATAGTAGGGAGCCGCGGGATAGTAAGGTCGGTAGTAGGGCCGATAGTACGGTGCCGGATACGGCGGGTAGTTGAAGCGCGCCTGGCGGTACGCCTTTTGACTGGGGTATGCGGACTTCGGCGGCGGGTACACGGGACCACGGCCGGGATATCCACCGCCGTGATATGAGCCACCACCGTTGCCGCCGTGATTTCCGCCACCGTGATACGAACCACCGCCATTGCCGCGGCCGCCCCCGTTCGAGCCGGAATCAGCCGACGCCGCCGGGTTGATCGCGACCATGGCGACCGTAAGGGCTGCGAGCATGAACCGTTTCATTTCCTGTACTCCGCTAGTCTCGAGATCATTCTGGCGGAATGATCCTGAACGCGACATGAATGAACACGGCGGGTTGTTCGATGGAATGAAGGCGGGCGAGGCGCGCCGCATTACACGTGCGCTCTACAGGTTTGGGGGCGTCCGGCTCTCGTCGTACATCTTGATCAGAAATTCCCGCAGAGACGCCTCGGCTTCGGCCTTCGGCATCAACCTGCGCTCCTCCATCACGGTAGCCATGTCGCGAACGCTGCGCCGGCCGTCGATCAGGGACATGAGGAACGCGAAGACCTGCGTGGTGGTGGCCTGGACCTTGAACGATTCGATCAGCGGCACCGGCCGGTTCGTCTGGACCAGCCAGTCGGGGAGTGCGCTCTGGCGCGGCGGCGCCGCGACTCGCTTCGTCTTCGTCGCGGACAGCGTCACAGTTTCTTCGTGGCGGCCGTGCCGGCTCGCTGGTGAACACATGTACGGAATCGTCGCTTCGACGACGGTGGGATCGGCGAAGCCTGCAGCACCGACTAACGCCACGACCTCTTCCACACTGAAGCACAACGCCGGGTCCACCTGCCCGAAACGCAGGGAGCCGAACGTTACCCATTTGCCGGCGGGCTTCAGCAGGCGGTTGATCCGTTGTGCGAGCACGCGTAAGTCTTCGTCGACGATGTCGATGAACCAGGGGGTTACGACCGCGTCGAACGCATCAGCTGCGAAGGGCGCCCGCAACGCATCCGCAAGCACGCAGTGGAATCCCTCGCCCACGGGAGCGGGAGCTCCGAGCTGACGCCGAACGGCGACGTCCTCGAGGCGGCGCGGCGCGAGCGGGAATTCGTGCAGCTCGATCGATGCGCCGCCTGCAATCTGTTGGCAGGCGAGCGACAGCAACGGATTGACGTCGAGTGCAACGGTTAAGGCCGGCTTCAGGCGTGTATGCAGGTCGTAGGCGAGGCGTCCGGCGCCGGAGCCCAATACCAGAAGCCGGGCGCCGTCGAGGGCAGGAAGCGAGCGCGCAACCAGGTCGAATGACGCA